>JAQCNK010000204.1 GCA_028275075.1 Haloarcula sp.
GTGGTCTGGTCGCCAGCGGTTGGCACACGGCGGCGATGACAATGCGTCTCTTGGTTGACGGCCGCCTGGCCGACTCGCGGGCACTGGGGGCACTCGGCGTCGACTCGCTCCGCTGGCCCGAGCCAGTTCGTCCCGGAGACACGCTGTCAGTCAGGACGGAGATCAGCGAGACAGAGGTATTCGACGAGGAGCGGGGTCGGGTCGCCATTGCGGTGACCACGACCACACAGCGTGGCGATACCGCCCTGACGATGGTGGCACAGGTCCTCTGGGAACGACGATAGCGGGAGCCCCATTGGCGACTGTAAAGATATTCGCCATCCCGGGGTGACGAATTACGTCAGTTTGTTACAGCCACCAGTATCAGCAGTCCGTGTAGCTGACAGTATCAGCAGATGTTCACCGTTGCATAAACGTTCCGTGTGGTCGTGATGGTTATCCCAACGCCAATATGGTCAGCGTTAGCCGGAAGCAACCGCTCCCGGGAGGTGGACGTCGACAACCAGCCCTCGGTAAGGGCGTTTGCGACCGCCGTGTCGTTCTTGTTAAACGCCTTGGTATCGCCGTCGGGATACTCCTCTCCGGCGTAGGTTCGGCCGATGACCTCCAGTTCGTTGTGGTCAGCATTTTCGACGTAACTCTCGACCTGGAATCCGCAGGTGTTGTACAGGCCATCTCGCTTGTAGCGGTCGCTGCTAGTCACACCGTTGATACTGTGTTTGACCTGGCCAGCATCGGCCATCGCTTCGCTGTGACTGGTTGCCATCTGTCGCACGTTTTCGGCCGTGGTGCCGGTACTTGCTAGTGGCTGCAGTCCTTCCTCCTCACGGACAGCATTGATATTCTCGACGACGGCTTCGCTTATGTTCTGCTTGTTGAACCGATATAGGGGGACGGTTTTGGGTTCGTCGTCAGCAGCTCCCGGGGTGGCAGTGCCCGTCGAGTCAGACGCCGTTGGAGTGGCAGTGCGCGTCGAGTCAGACGCCGTTGGAGTAGTAGTGTCCGTCGAGTCGGACGAGCCCGACGCGTCGTCGGTCTGGGGACTCGCGTCAGCCGCGCCCCCGCCGCCGGAACCACCGACGAGTATCCCGACGCCGAGTCCGAGGCCGAACACGACTAATAGCACGACTGCTGCGATACCGAGGAGCGCTTTATTGACCATCTGCCCCCTACTAGCATGTACAATCATGTAAGTGTATACCCTCGCCAGAGCCGTCGGAAAAACACATAAGTCAGGGGTGGCGAGTCAACGACATGGTCGAAAACGTCATCTGGCCGGTCGCGTTCGACGCGGAGCGTTCTCGTAGCGAGGGGCGGCGCGTCCCGAGCGATCTGGCGGTGACAGAGCCGACAGTCGACGAGCTAGCTAAGGCGGTCCAGCAGGTGGGCTACGACGCCGTTATCGAGCGGGACAAGACGTATCCTCGCGAGCGCGTTGAGCGGGGTCGCGTCATCGTCAAGGACGCCGACGACGCGACGAAGACCGACCTGCTCGGCGCCGTCGCCGCATATATGCAGGTGCTGCGTGAATGAGACGGGTCGGATCGGTTGAACGGCTCGCTCAGGGCCTGGCCGTCGTTCGATCCACCGACGAAACATACGCGGAGATCGGCGTATCACTAGTTGACGACGAACTCAGCTCAATCGGCAAGGTTGTCGACGTGTTTGGGCCCGTCGAGCGGCCCTACATGGCCGTCTCGCCGGCGAGCGGCGTCCATCTCCCGGCCCTGTTGGGGTCACCGCTGTACGCCCGCTGAGGCGGCTGGTCTCGTCGGCCGTATGACTCCGAAACGCTGAAATCCGGCCCCACGCGACGGATGGCATGGACAGACGCTGGCGTGCCGTCGCCGGGTGTACGCTCATCGGTTTCATATTCCTGTTCGTCCAGGTTGGTGCGCTCGCACTGGTTGAACCGTTCAAGACGGCCGGCTACCAGGCCGTTGAGGACCCGTCCGACCCGACCAACAGCATCGTATACGTCGGGGCCATTCTGGTCGCGACGGGCGGGATGTTGCTCGCGTTCAGGTATGACGCCGATCAGCTCATCCGGGGTGTCATCGTCTTCTCCAGTGCCTGGCTCTCACTGTACATCTTCCGGCTGATCGCGCCGCCGCTACTGGTCGTCAGCGGGTTCAATGTGCTCGCGCTCGCCTTGGCGGCGCTGCTCGGTGTCGGCTTGCTTGTCTACCCGGAGTGGTACGTCATCGACACCGCCGGCGCGGTGATGGGTGCGGCCGCGGCCGGACTCTTCGGCATCAGCTTCGGTATCCTCCCGGCCCTGTTGTTGCTGAGTGTGTTGGCTGTCTACGACGCTATCAGCGTCTACGGTACCGAACACATGTTGACGCTCGCTTCGGGAATTATGGATCTCAGAGTCCCTGTGGTGCTAGTGATTCCGCTGTCGCTGTCGTACTCGTTCCTCGATGCGACGACACCGGACCCGACGGCCGATGATGTCACAGACGAGGGTGACGATAAGACAGACGGGGAGATGGACGCGGGACCGCTTGAACGCGACGCGCTGTTTATCGGTCTGGGCGACGCCATCATCCCCACGATCCTGGTCGCCAGCGCTGCTTTCTTCGCGCCAGTGGGCGTCCCGACGTGGCTCGGTGTCCCGCTCCCGGCGCTCACAGCTATGATCGGGACCTTCCTCGGGCTGGCGGCATTGCTCTGGATGGTGCTCAAAGGGCGGGCTCATGCAGGGCTGCCGCTGCTCAACGGCGGGAGTATCGCGGGCTACCTGCTGGGGGCAGTGGTGGCCGGAATCGGTCTCGTGGAGGCGCTGGGCCTGACGCCGTACGTCTAATACTGCCGGCTATAACAAACTGAAGGAATTCGCCATCCCGAGTGGCGAATATCTTTACGAGAGCGTGTCATAGAACCATCTTCACGGAATTTGTTTCACCGACAGATGATTGAATCACCCGGTCACTAAGCCTGCCAACGTACCGCTGTCGTTCCTGCCAGATGTCGTCAGTCAGTCGTCGTCCGCGGTATATGCGCCTGACCGGTGTTCGATGCTGTAGACGCGGAGTAGCTGCTCGTCCTGGCGGGCCGAACACGCCAGCCGAAAGGAGCCAATTCTGAGTTTCGCATACGGTGACCCGGTGAGCGGCTCCAGATACTCGTCAGGGGTGCGCCACTCGTCGGCGACGATCTCGTCCAATTTCGAGACGATGCGGTCCTGCTGGTGGTCGTCGAGCCGCTCGAAGGTGTCCTGGGCGGACCCCCGTAACTCCCAGTCCCAGCCGTCAGTCATCCTGCTCCAGCCGGGCCAACACGTCCTCGCTGCTGATGGCGTCGCCCTCACCGGTCCGCAGTTTGTGCTCCTCGGTGGCAATCTCCTTCCAGCTCTCCCGCGTGAACGCGGGATGTTTCACGGCGTCCCGGAGCACGTAGCGGATGAACTCACTCCGGGAGTTGAACCCCTCTTGCTCCCAGGTCGCGTCGATGTCATCCAGGAAGGACTCGGTGATCCGGATGTTGATGTTCGTCTTCTCCGGATCCGGTGTATCATTTGTATCTGTATCCGACATACATCCTTCTTTTGGCGCGCACCAAATAAGCCTGCGGGTGGATTCACCAACGACTGCGCCAGCCCCCGCTTCGACAGAACGAGGAATCGACCGGAGTGATACAGCGGTCGTCTCTACTGACCGATCCACCGGCTTGTATGACAAGTCGTTACACTGGTGTGTCTGATTCTCTGGTGGCTCTTCTATGCAGATCCCTTTCGGAACCGTTCTATCGGGATAGTGGATATCTCGTCGTAGTCATCGTCGCCGCCGACAAGGAGCGTCCCGCCGACATCCTCGGCGGCCGCCAGCGCGAACGAATCACCAAGGGCCGGATTATCCCGGAAGATGTACTCAGAGGCCTTTACCCAGCTGTCGCCAACATCAGCGGTCGTAATACCGAGGTCGGTGAGCCAGTCGATATACTCGTCGGCAGTGTCCCGGTCGTACTTACGGGCGATGGTGTATCGAACCTCCGCGAGGTTCACACAGCTGGTGTAGCCAGCCGCGTCCTCGACGGCGACCGCGTCGAGGTGTTCCTCTACAACGTCGCTCCCGGGTTCATCGTCAGCATGGGCGATTAGCGGCTCGGCGTCGAAGACGATGCAGTCAGGGATTTTCTCGATCACTTTTCGGTGGAGAACTGCGCGTCACGCTCTTCGCGGTCCTGCTCGCGCTTCTCGCGGAGGATATCGGACGCTGTCTCGTCGGTGGAGGCCTCGCTACGGGCGGCAAAGCCGCGCATCTCGCTCGGTGAGCGGACGTGTTCGACGATCACCTCACCGTCCTCGGTCTCCCGGAACAGCACCTTCCCGGGAGCCTCGATCCCGAGCTTCTCGCGGAACCGCTTTGGGATGGTCGCCTGCCCGTGCTTCGTGACAGCCACGATTTCTTTTTCTGATCCATTCGACTGTTCTGTTTTACTCATCGTTCATAGTCTTAGCCACATTCATAGGTAAGAGTTTCCCCCGCCTCACAACTGGTCGTACTTAATAAATCGTCACTCTTAATTCAGGCAAGAAGCATCGAAATCGCTGTTCGGTAAGCCTGCCCACTTTTTACTTCGTCGGGTGCGCTCGCTATCGCTTCGCTCCCTCGCGTCCGGTGAACCGCCTCGCTACGCTCGGCGGACGCTCAGATTCACTACACCACCTGTACTGACCACTTACGGATGGCAACTACAGGGTTGGGGACGTTTTTATCACACGCTGTTACGAACGTATAGCCGGCAGTATCAGCCCGGTATATCGCTACAATGGTCGGGATAACTCACTCCCCCGTTGCCAGTTCGGGGAACAGT
>JAQCNK010000217.1 GCA_028275075.1 Haloarcula sp.
CACATGAACATTCTACTCGGTGTTGGTGGCAGTGAGTTGTCGTACCAAGCGCTGGAGGAGACAATCGACCGTGCACAGGCAACCGGTGACAATCTGACCGTCGCCATCTTCGATAACGAAGAGGTGAGCGCCGACGCCGACGAAATACAGGCGCGGACCGAGGAAACGCTCGCCGAGACTGATTTCGACGCGACGATACGCCGTTTGGAGGGCGACGCCCCGGGTAGCGAACTCGTCTCACTGGCCGAGCGCGAGGAGTTCGACCGCATCGTTCTCGGCGGTGGCGAGCGCTCGACACTCGGCAAGATACAGCTTGGCGCTATCGTCGAATTCGTCCTCCTGAACTCCCAGACGCCGGTAACGCTTATCCGATGACGCGCGACTATCCGGACGAACCGGCCGAAGAGTTCCCACGCCCGTCTCGGATCGTCACCGACCGCGAGGGTCGCGAGTTGGAGATCTCGGCGGCCGATGCCAGTGACCACGACGGCATCCTTGAGATGTACCTCTCCTTCGATCCGGCCGACCGGGCACAGGGCATCCCGCCGGCACGGGAACCCGCCATCGAGGACTGGCTCGACACCATCCTCGGCGAGGACACGTTCAACGTCGCCGCGGTCCACGAGGGCAGCGTCGTCGGCCACGCCACGCTGGTGCCGGACCGCGACGGCGAGTACGAACTCGCTATTTTCATCTTGCAGGGGTACCAGGGAGCCGGGATCGGGACACTCCTCGTCGAGACGCTGCTCGGACTGGCTCAGTCGGAGGGGTTAGAGCAGGTGTGGCTGACAGTCGAGCGCTGGAACGACCCGGCGGTCGCCCTCTACCGAAAGGTCGGCTTCGAGACGACCGGCACCGAGAGCTTCGAGATAGAGATGAGTATCCGGATTTAAACCGACAGCACCGGTTGACTGGCGTATTCCAGCACGTAGGTGGCCGCGCGGCCGACGGCGTCGTCGCTGTTGGCGGCCCGCGGGATGACCAGAAAGTCCGCCGCGATGTCTTCGGCCGCCTCAAGGACGACACTGCCGGGATTTTGCATCAGCCGCGTCTGTGAGAACGCCGTCGCCGTCGAGGTGTCGAGCGTGATGTCGTGTCCCAGTTCGTGTGAGCGGGCCCGCACCTGCTGGGTAAACTCCCGGTGATCTTTCGCGACTGACTCGGCGTCGACAATCCCCTTGTCGATGTCCCGCCGGAGTCGTTCGTCGAGCACGAACAAGAGGTGGAGGCCAGCGTCGTACCGCTCGGCAATAGCGGTCGCGTACTCAGTGGCTTGCTCGGACCGTTCGCTCCCGTCGACCGGGACAAGCACGAGGTCGATATCCATCATCACTGTCTCCGGTCGGCCCGGGCAAAAAGCCACCCCATCGCTCGCAGCCGGGCAGAGCCACCCGATGGGGGGTCTTTTTCACCGTTGCCCGACCAACAGGAACTATGTTCGACACGGTGGTCATCGCGACGGATGGATCGGGTAGCGCACAGCGGGCCGTCGAAGCCGCCCTTGATCTCGCGAGGAAGTTCGACGCGACCGTCCACGCGCTGTACGTCGTCGACCCGGGGGCAGTCGAGGACTCGCCCGAGGACGTTCGCGACGTGTTGGAACGGGCGCTGGCGACGACCGGCGGGCACGCGCTCTCGTTCGTCCGGGAAGCAGCGACGGGAGAGGGCGAGACCGACGCCGATGTCGTTACCGCCACCCGCCAGGGCGATCCGGCACCGGAGATACAGGCGTACGCAGGCGACGTTGCTGCTGACCTCATCGCGACCGGGACACGCGGTCGCCACGGCGACCACGCGTTCGTGCTGGGCAGCGTCGCCGAGAAAGTCGTCCGCCACGCCCCGATGCCGGTGTTGTCGGTCCGCCAACTGGACAGCGAGGCCAACCCGGAGCGCGAGGCAGTCTAACGCGTAGCGACAGTTTGACC
>JAQCNK010000231.1 GCA_028275075.1 Haloarcula sp.
ATATGCGATACGCCAAGCCGAGCGTCTGTCTGGCCCGCGCTGATACCGCACCGAGTGTGGTCGCAAACGCCGCGATGGCCACTGCTGCGGCAGCCGTCGCGACCCAGACCGGCGAGAGCCCGGCACGGGTCAGCGTGTCGACCGCAAGCGATGTCACGGGAAGCGTCACGCCGAGACCGAGACACAACCGAAGGGCGACTGACCAGTCAACGAGAGACGATCCGAAGATATCCCGCGCGTGATAGGCGACGTACCCACAGACAGTGAGATTCATCACCACGTATCCCGCCGCACCGGCGACCGCACCCATTTCAGCCCCGTAGACGGCGGGAATCGGCACCCCGGCTGCGAGGCCGATGAGCTTCGTCCGGAAACTCACGCTCGGTCGGCCGACAGCTTCGATGGCGTGGGATGCGAGCGTCCAGAACCCACGGAACACGTTGACGGTCCCGACCAGCAACACCGTCGTCGAAAACGCAGTGCGTGCAGAGGAAAACGCGATGTCGGCGACGACACCGTGCGTAGCCAGCAGGTAGCCCAAGACCACGAACGTGACGCCGGTGCCACCGGTGACTGCCCCGTCGAGATACGCACCCACATCGTTGCCCGCCGCCGCGTCGCCGCTGACCTTCGTGAGCAGCGGCGAGGAGAGGTGCCACGCTATCGTAGCCCCGAAATCGGCGAACCTGTCGGCCGTCTCGTAGACCCCGACGGCGACCGGCGTCGCCACGATGCCGAGAACGTACACCGGCATGTTGTACGAGAAGCGGTCGAGTATCTGGTCCGGAACGCTCCACTTGGCAAACTCCCATGCGCGAGCGATCTCGGCTCGGTCGGGACGGCTCGGGACGACGCCGACAGCAACCCACGCTAGCCCGAAACTGGCGACGCGCGTAGCGATGACGACGGTCATGAGGTCACCGGCTGTGTCGATGACCGGATTAAACAAGAGCAAGACGAGTAACTGTCCCCCGCTTTTGAGACTGTTGAGCCACGTCACCGCACTCGGGTAGCCGGCCGCGGCGACTAAACTCTCCACGAGTTTGGTCAGGGCCGTCGAGACCGCGAACAGCGCGGCCAACCAGAACAGATCCGGGGGTACCACCGCGAGCCCGGCGAGTTCGTTGACGCCGACAAAGCCAAGACAGACGACCAGCGTGACGTACCCGGCAGCGAACGCTGTCGCAAGACCGAGATACGCGCTCACCGACGCGCCGCGTTCGCTCCCGAGCTTCTGGAGGGTCTGGCTGAGCCCTCTGACTGGGCGCAACACCAGCGCGATGGTCAACGCGATGAAGAAGTACTGTCCAGTCGCGGCCGGCGAGGTGACGAAAGCGTAGACGAGGCCACTGAGGACGTATAGCGTCGTCGAGACGGCTGCGCCGCCGCTCGTCCGAACCGACGACGCCAACAGATCGACTTCGTCACCGTCGCGGGTCTGTACCATCCACCGCATTGAGGGGGCGGCGGATAAAAACGGGCGTGCTTGGACCGTCGACGTTCCTACTGGCGTCGGCCCTGGCGTGTGTCGGTGGCTGTCTAAGTGGCGCGCTGATTCCGGTCGTGACGAGCACTTCGCAGGCGTTCACCGGGAGCATCAGTTCGAGCGGACTCCTTGGTCTCGTCTTTACCCGTCACTGACATCAGCCAGCAGCGCCATCCCGTAGACGATTTTGAGTATCCTGCTCGCCTCCCCGGCGGTATACACCAGGTTGTCCCGGTCGTGTACGTGGTCGAGGACGGCCTGTGAGGCGTGTTTCGGGGCCGCGGCGATGCCACTGTCGCTCTCGTCGAGCCACTCCATCACTCGCAGGTCGCTCTTGGAGTCACCCATTGCCAGCGCGAACGGCTCGTCGACGGCCAGCACGTCCATGGCTTCCCTGACACCCGTTGGTTTATCCAGTTCGAGACTGACCAGTTCGACGGCGTCGCCCTTGTAGTACCCCACGTCGAGCTGTGTGAGCGCATCGCTGAACACCGTTGGCGCCGCGTCAAGATCACCGTCGAAAGCGAGGCCGCCATCGTCGAACACCGCCGCGATTTCCGGGTCCCGCGCGAAGTATGTCCGGGCGAGCAGTGCTGGATCGGCCACGTCAACATCGACAGCGTCGGCAAGCGCTTGGCCGACGAGCCCACAGAAGTACCGGACAGCGTCGTTGATTATCTCGACGGCGGTATCGCTTCCAACCTCGGCGTTTGGCTTGATTGTGACGTTGAACTCGTTACCCTGGAGGTGACAACCCCGGCGGACGCCATCGGGCGCTTCCGAGAGCACACGCCCGCGCACCCCATCGAAAGTCTCGACGATAACCGGGTCGAGTTCCTCGTACAGCAGCCGTTTGGTGTCGGCGCCGTGGTTCGGCGTGAACACCGCGTTGCCCGTCTCGTAGACAACACTCAACGCGCCCGAGGCGACCACGTCGTTGCCTAGCCCCTGTATCATGAACCCCTTGACGTTCTCCAAGGTCTGGCCGGTGCAGATGACGATGGGGATGCCGCGCTCGTGGAACTCCGTCAGCAGGTGCAGCGTCGGTCGGGGAATCTCGTTGTCGGTGTCGCCGGCCGACCGGAGCGTCTCGTCGACATCCAGCACGAGAACGTTCACCGTCCGGGCGTACTTCGCGTAGAGGTCCAGCGCGGTGAAGGCCTCCTCACGGGTCAGATGGGCCGCGAGCTCGGCGTAGGGATCGGGGAACTCCTCGGTGATAGCTGCCTTTCGCTCATCAAGCTCCGCCCGGGCGCTCTCCCACTGGTTCAGGCCGACGGTCGAACCCAGCGGCGGGAAGAGGTCGACAAGCTCCTGATAGGCCCTGACTGTCTCCGTATCTACCGTCTCATACAGCCTGTAGAGCCGGTCGTACTGTCCCATTGATACTCTCCCCGTCGCTTCGCGTGTACTTGATAGCTACGGGTGGACCAGTCACCGGGAGACAACACCCGGCTCGTATCTGACACTTGGTTTCGTGCTGGGACAGCCTCAAGTCGGCCGCTCCGCTATCGGGAGGCATGCGGGGGACACGATGACGGAGATCCAGCAACTCGACGAACGAACCGTCGAGCGAATCGCCGCCGGCGAGGTCGTCGAGCGGCCGGCCTCGGTGGTGAAGGAACTGGTCGAGAACGCCATCGACGCCGACGCCGACCGGGTCACGGTCGCAGTCGAGGACGGCGGGCGCGAGGGGATTCGCGTCACCGACGATGGCGTCGGGATGGGGCGGGACTCAGTCGAACGCGCCGTCGAGCAACACACGACCTCGAAGATACGGGACATCGAAGACTTGGAAGGCGGCGTCGGGACACTTGGCTTCCGCGGGGAGGCGCTCCATGCCATCGGTGCGGTGTCGAGACTGACAATCACAACCCGCCCACGTGGGGGCGCCTCCGGTGACGCGTCGGAGGGCCGTGGAACGGAGTCCCACGCTGGCACCGAACTCGTCGTCGAGGGTGGCGAGGTCACGTCGGTCGGCCCTGCCGGCTGTCCAGACGGGACACGCATCGAAGTCGCGGATCTGTTCTACAACGTCCCCGCCCGTCGGAAATATCTCAAACAGGCTGCGACGGAGTTTGCCCACGTCAACAGTATCGTCACGAGCTACGCGCTGGCCAACCCCGACGTTGCCGTCGCGCTGGAACACGACGGCCGAGAGACCTTCGCTACCACTGGACAGGGCGACCTGCGCGAGACGGTGATGTCAGTGTACGGCCGGGAGGTCGCCGAGTCGATGATCGCGGTTGAAGGTGAGAATCTTCCCGGTGGACCCTTAGACGGCGTTACCGGGCTGGTCTCGCACCCGGAAACTACCCGCGCAGGGCGAGAGTACCTCTCGACGTACGTCAACGGCCGCTACGTCCGCGCCAAGACCGCGCACGACGCCGTCATCGACGCCTACGGAACCCAGATCGCGCCGGACCGCTACCCCTTCGCTGTCCTGTTCATGGACGTGC
The DNA here is from genome assembly GCA_028275075.1 of Haloarcula sp. Taxonomy (GTDB): domain Archaea; phylum Halobacteriota; class Halobacteria; order Halobacteriales; family Haloarculaceae; genus Haloarcula. The sequence continues at coordinate 3,946 of JAQCNK010000231.1, forward strand.
CGGCCGGCGACGTAGACGTGAATGTGCATCCCCGGAAGAGAGAAGTCCGCTTCGTCGACGACGAGGGCGTCCACGAGCAGGTCCGGACCGCCGTCGAAGACGCGCTGCTGGAGGAGGGGTTGCTCCGCTCGGCGGCGCCGCGGGGTCGGTCCCAGCCCGAGCAAACCGAAATCACGCCCGAGCGGTCGGGCAGCGATTCGACAGGGAGTGCCTCAACTGCGAGCAACGACCCGACGGGGCCAGACACGTCGGGTGTGGAGACGCCAGACAGTTCCTCCGGCGACCACGCCGCCGATACAGCGTCGACGCCACCGACTGCCGCGGATGCCGACTCGCCCGCGACCAGTTCGGGTCGAACGACCGACGACTCG
>JAQCNK010000241.1 GCA_028275075.1 Haloarcula sp.
CGACATAGCTTCCTTCGCAACTGGTTGCGAAGGTTCCGAGGTGTCTCAAAACATCATCTACAAGGCTATCTGAACTTCTTCGGCCTCACCCTCAACACCGACAACTGGTTCAAGGAAATCTTGGGGACTGACTTCTACAGATGAGCGTACCAAAATTTATTTACCAACAGAGTAGCACGTGAAGGTGTATCGTATACTACCGGAAAATGTGTACCTAGAATACGCATGAACGTACGAAACATCCGTAGAGTGCTACCAAGAAAGCGACTCGTCGTGGCGCTTCTCCTCGCTGGGTTGGTGCTCGGGCCGAGCGTCGCCACCGCGCAGGAGGCGTCGCCGGCTGTCAATCTTGCCGGCACATCGATCACAGTCGACGGCGGCGAAACGAGTAGCGTGACCGCCGAGTACCGGTTCGAGGTCGATGAAGCCGGGAGCGGCGACGCCGCGCTCACGTCGATCAGCGGCACAATCTGGCAACTATCAGACCGCGAAATCGGTGGGATCAGTGTCAGTGTCGACGGCGAGAGCGTCGAGGCCAGCGTGACCGAGAAGCCCCGGCACTACGCCGTCTCAGTGCCCGTTGAGGGCGTGTCCGACGGCGACACTGTCACGGCGACCTTTGAGTACGAGGTTTCCGGGCCGGCCGGAGAGGTTCGGGCTCCGCTATGGGTTCCGCAATACTCCACACCTGGACAGGCCAACGTCATCGACATCTCGATGTCCCTCCCCGAGGGCACGACGGTCTCGGGGGGCGCTTTCCCGAGTCCGACGACGATTGACGGCAACACCGCGACATACGAACTCCTACATGTGCCGGGGTTCATCGCAGCAGAGTACGGTGAGTCGGGGACTGGACTGATCACCACTGACACGGTCTACTCGATCGTCGGAGTCGTGGCGATCATCGGCTTCATCGTCGGTGGACTGGCAATAGACCGCAAAACTGCGTGAGAGATAGACAGATGGCTTCACTAATCGGCATGCTCGCACCGTTCGTCGTCACCGGAATCGTGTTCGTGACGGCGGCGCTGCTGTGGGCACGGCACAAAGGCGAGGAGGTATCGCAGAAGGAAATAGGCAGTGAGGACCTCGAACGTGGAGGTGGTGCCTGATGGCGGTCATCGGCACCGTCGGTTGGGGGTTCCTCATTACCCTCGTGCTGTACTTCCTCATAATATTCGCAATCGGACTGTACGGGTACCTGAAGACCACAGACGAAGAGGATTTCCTGATTGCCAATCGGGAAATCGGCCCGGCGGTTGGAGCGGCGACGCTCTCGGCGACACAGATGAGCGCCGGGACGTTCGTCGGCACCCTTGGGGTTCACTATCTCACGGGAGTGAGCTTCGTCTACATCTGGATCGGACTCTGGCTGGGTTGGTTGGTCTCGCTGGTGTTTGTCGCACCGCAGATGCGGCGGTTCGGTGAGATCACGGTTCCCGACTTCATCGCGGTCCGATTCAGCGATGACGGGGCCGACGGCGACCGCATGCGGGCGTTCTCGGCGCTACTGATCGTCATCGCCTACACCGTGTACATCAGCGCTCAGTACACCGGCGCCGGACTGATCTTCCAGTCCATTTTTGGCGTCTCCAACGTAGTGGGGATGGCGATCATGGTCGCGATCATCATCGCTTACACCGCGTTCGGCGGGATGCGAGCGAGCGCGCTATCGGATTTCGTTCAGATTATTATCATGACCGTTGGCGCCATCATCTCCATTCCGATCCTGCTTAGTAACATCGGCGGCGTAAACGAACTCGAACTCATGCTCAGCTCGCTCAACCCAGCGCTGCTGGGCTGGGCGATGACGCCACTCGAGGTGGGCACCATCGCGCTCGCGTTCGGCTTCGGGATGCTGGGCGCCCCCTACGAGATCGTGCGCATCTACTCGATGCGCGACGAGCAGACCGTCCGCTACGCCATCGGTACGACGTTGATCTTCCAGATCCTGATCGGGGCTGGTGTCGCTGTCGTCGGGATGAGCATGCGTTTACTCTACCCACAACTAACGACGCCGGATCTCGCGAGCGTGATTATGAGCATCGACGTGCTGGGACCGATTCTCGGTGCGCTTGTAATCGGCGCAATCCTGTCGGCGATGCTGAGCACCGTTGACTCAATCATGATTGTCTCGGCGGGCGCCATCGCCCACGACATCTACGGCGAACTGATCAGCCCCGAAGCAAGCGAGAACCGGAAGCTCTGGGCCAACCGCATTTCGGTGGTCTTCGTGGGAATCATCCCGTTCTTCCTCGCGTTGTACGGCGAGGCGCTCGGCGGTCTAGTACAGTTCATTGTCCTACTGCAGTCGGCGATCATCGGGGCGACATTCTCGATGCCGCTACTGTTGGGGCTCCATTGGGACCGCATCAACACGCCGGGGACGTTCGTCGGAATGTTGCTCGGCTTTGCCACAGTGCTCGTCTGGCACTTCTCGGTCGACGGCGGGGTCATTACCGGTGTCCTCGCACAGATTGATCCCGTAGTTCCGGGTGTAATCATGTGTCTGATCGGGATGATCGGTGGCTCCTACCTCAACCCCGAGCCGACGCAGGAGTCACTCGCACCATTCTTCGACGTGTAAGCGACCCTCGCTATCCCTTCTCTCATGCAGCCAATCACCACTATCGACGTCGAGACGCGCACGCTCCCGCTTTCGGAGTCATTTCCGACTAGCTACGGCGATCTACCGACCGATCACTGCTACGTCCGCGTGCGCGATGGTGAGTTCGTGGGCTACGGTGAAGGCGCCGCCCTGCGGACGTTCACCGGCGAGACGGCCGCAACCATGAGCGTCGCTGCCGGTGACCACTACGCGCCGGCGGTCGTCGACGAGACGCCTGACGCTGCGCTCCGAGCGCTCGCTGTAGCGCGCGAGCACCTTCCGGGTCACCCCAGTGCCGCTGTCGCCATCGAGGCGGCCGTATTCGACCTCAAGGCCCGTCGGCTCGGGGTGCCGCTGCGTGACTTGTTGGGGCCGACCCGGCGGACGACGGTACCGACGGTCAGCGTCGTCGGTGGCGTGCCTCCCACGGAGGCGGCCGACCGCGTCAAAGCCGCCCTCAGAGACGGCTACACGCGGTTCAAGCTGAAAGCCAACGGCGACCCGGCAACAGACGCTGTACGCATCAACGCGGTCACGGAGGTGCTCGCAACGAACGGCAACCCCGACCAACTCTCGGTCCGGATCGACGCCAATACAGGCTGGGAGACCGCCGAGCGCGCCATGCGCGCTCTCAAGGATATCGATCGACCCGAATACGTAGAGTACGTCGAACAGCCGGTCGCCCCGGACGCGATCGCCGACCTGCGACACCTGCGTCGGGAGTGCGGACTTCCGGTGTTCGCCGACGAGTCGATCCACGACCTCGGCGACGTGTACGAACTCCTCGCCGAGCCGGCAGCCGTCTCGGGGGTCTGTCTGAAACTAGCGAAAACCGGCTCGCTTCGGGAGTGGACAACCATGGCCGAACTCGCGGCCGACACCGGCCGCCAGGTGACCCCGATTAGCGCGTTCGATACGTCGCTGGGCACAGCGATGACGCTACACCTCTGTGCGACCGTACCCCGACTATCGGCGGGCGCAGAGCTGATACCGGATATGGTCAGCGAGGACCCAGCAGTCGACTCAATCGACATCGGTCCAGAGGCAACCGCCCCAGACGGCCCGGGTGTCGGTGTCGACCTTCCCGACTCGCTGTTCGACAACGGCGATATCAGATAGCGCGATTGTTGCCTTTCACGACTGTCAGCGGATCGGCGAGCGTCGCGATATTTCCTGTCGGGTCCTCACGGACGACCGTCATGTCGCCGTACGCGCCTGAGTCAAGAATTCCGCCGCGAGTGACGCGCGATGTCCGCGCGGCCTCGCTCGTGATCGCACGGACTGCCGTCTCTGGGTTCGTGCCCCGGTCAACAAGATGGGCCGTCTCGTCGGTGATGTTCCCGTGAATGCTGTCGGTACAAGGTGCGCCGGGGTGTCGGTCACGGATTTCCACTCCCAGCTTTCCTGCGCGCTTGAGCGCATGTGGGCGCGTCATCCCGGATGGCGACGATGTCGCAGCCCTCGATTCACACGACGAATCTGTCCTCGGTCTCCCGCTCGGAGTGGTACACTACATTCGTGTAAACATACTGTATGAATTCTGCTGGTGGGCAAATAACTATGCCTCCGTCGGTCTAGCCCCAGGACATGCTCGAACCGGTCGACAGAGAAACTGAGGAGGTACTCCGCGATCGCGTCGATGCCGCCGAACTGGAACGCCATGTCAACGCGTTCGACGGCACCGAACGAATCTCCGGCACCGACGACGAGTGGGAAGCAAGCGAGTACGTCGTCGAGACTCTGGAAGAGTACGGTTGCGAAGCCGAATTGTTAGAGTTCGAGGGCTACATCAGCGTCCCCGAAGACGCCTGCGTCGACGTGACGACACCGACATTCCGGACCTTCGAGGAGGCGATAACCACCTCGTTCGGCGCTAGCGCGCCCCCAAGCGGCGTCTCTGGCGAGGTCATACGTGTCGACGATGTGGCCGAGGAGACTGTCGCCACTGCGGATCTTGAGGGAAAGATCGCGTTCACCACCGGCCTTCCTACTCCGGAACCGATTCAACTCTTAGAGGAGGCCGGCGCCGACGCGGTGGTCTACCAGTCCTTGAATCCCGACCATCTCCACGAGATGATTGTCACCCCCGTCTGGGGGACGCCAACAATCGGCGACGAGTCAGAGTTCCCGGACGTGCCGGTAGCACAGATTACTCACGACGCTGGCGACTGGCTCCGCGCGCGCTGTAGCGAGGGGCCGGTCGAGGCGACGGTCACGACACAGGTGACGACCGAAATTACGACGCTCCCCTGCCCAGTCGGCCGGATCGAGGGAACTGAGAGTGACCGCTACATGCTCGTCGGCAACCACGTTGACTCTTGGTATGAGGGAATCACCGACAACGCGACGGCGATGGCAGCGACTCTGGAGTTGGCCCGCATCTTCGCCGAGAACCCACCGGACCGCGGGCTAGTGTTCGGCTTCTGGCCCGCCCACTCGACAGGGCGCTACGCCGGAAGCACATGGTGGGCCGATCAGGAGTGGCTTGACCTCCGGGAGAACGGCGTAGCGTACTACCACCTCGACCTGAACGGCCTGAAGGGCGCCGATGGCCTTTGGCATCAGGAGATGGCCGAACTTAGCGACGAACACCTCGATGTCCTCAAGACGGCCGGAGATCTACCGATGCTCGAAACCGCGGACGCGGGCTTCCTCGGCTCTGACCGACCAGCGCGCAACTCCGACCAGTCGTTCTGGGGCGCCGGTCTCACGTCGCTGCTCTCGGGCGCGAGGATGCAGCCAGGTGGCGAGGGCGGGCCCATCGGCGGTGGCTGGTGGTGGCACACACCCGCAGACACCCGCGATAAGGTCGACGTCGATGTGCTGGCCGAGGAGACTCGGATTGCGGTCACACTCGCCAGCCGAATTTGTGACTCGCCGATACTCCCCCATGACTTCCGCTCGACGGCGGTCGACTTTCGTGAGCAGATTGCCGAGATTGAGGCCGAGACCGGTCGTTCGTTCGACGCGGTCCACGAGGACCTCGACGCGCTGGAGGAGGCACTAGAAAAAGCCTACAACGTGATTGAGGAGATCGACGGCTCCGGCCCTGCGGCGGCCGCTGAGGACCTACAGGTCGAACTCGGCAACGAACTGGTTCCGGCGCTCTACATGAGTCGCCGGGACTATGACCAGGAGCCGGCGCTTCCCCACGAGCCACTGCCGGAACTCTGGGATGTCGCAAGCATCGAGGGCACGGAGCGAACAGAACTGTTCGCCGAGACCACCCTCACTCGCGAGGTCACGCGACTTCGTCACCGTCTCCAGAACGCACAGGCGGCCGTGGAACGCTTCCTCAAGGAGAACTGACGCCGCCCGAGTTACCTCTCAAACCAGTGATGCGCCGCCGTCGGCGTCGACGACGGCACCGGTTATATAACTCGCACGCTCCGAATAAAGAAAGGCAATCAGTTCAGCGGCTTCACGGGCGGTTCCAAGCCGTTCCAGCGGCAGGTCGTCGGTGAACGCCTTGATACCCTGCTCGGTCCAGAGCCCGGAGTCGGTGGTCAGCGGCGTGTCCACAGCCCCGGGACGACGCAGTTCACCCGGACGGCGGGGCTGAGCTGTTTGGCCAGTCCCTTAGTGAGACCGAACACCCCGGCCTTGGAGGCGGAATAGTGGATGCCGTCACTAGCCGACCTCTGCTTACCCGCGTTCGAGGAGACGTTCAGGATAGCGCCGCGCCCGCGCTCGTACATCTGTGGACCCGCCGCATGGACGAGGTTGTACTGGCCGGTGAGATCCACGTTGAGCAGCTCATGCCAGTCCTCGGGCTCAAGATCGCCAATCCACACCGACCGCGAGATGGCCGCGTTGTTGACAAGCGCGACGATATCGGCCATCCCCTCCACCTCGGCGACGATTTCGCTGACGCGCTCGTGGTCGCGCACGTCCGCGACGTATCCCTCGACGTCATCGAACTCCGCGGCGACTTCGATGCTAGCATCGTCGATGTCGACGCCGACTACGAGGTCGTAGCGCTCCCGGAACAGGTCGACCGTGGCGCGTCCGATACCGCTGGCGGCGCCCGTTACGATGGCTGCGTCTGTCATAGGTCGGAGTCAGCTGCGGAGGAATTACGTATTCCCCTGGCGGTCAGCCTCGTCGGCGACGGCTCATTAGAACTGCGGCGCGACCTGTTTGGCGAACAGTTCGGCACCAGTGGTGTTCGGGAAGTCGACGAACTCCAGCACCACCTCCTCGAAGCCGGCCTCGCGATAGCGTTCGAGATCTGCGGCCACTTGCTTGGGCGTCCCTACAAGGTGGAACTCCTTGTCGTCGAAGTTCTCTGGCCGGAACCGAGGCACCGCGTCGAGGAGCTTTTTGACTTCAGTCTTGGTCTCCCGAATCACACAGCGTGCGAACCAAGACTTCTCGATGGCATCGTAATCGGTACCGTACGTCTCGCAGTGCGCTTTGAGTACGTCCAGTTTCCCCTGTAGCATCTCGAGGTCGCCCCAGTAGTTCCATGTGTCAGCGTGTTTGGCGGCGATGCGGAGGGTGAACTGCTCGCCACCGCCACCGACCATGATCTGCGGGTAGGGGTCCTGTACGGGATGTGGCCGACCGTCCGCACCGTCGAGATCATAGTAGTCACCGTCGTAGTCCACGTCGCTACCGGTCCAGAGCGCCTTGCTGACTTCGATCGTCTCTTCCATCCGGCGGAGCCGTTCGGAAGCCTTGGGCCACTCGTAGCCGAACGCCTCGGCCTCGTCCTGCTTCCAGCCGGCACCCATGCCGATTTTGAGTCGGCCACCCGAGATATGGTCCAACTGCGCGAGTGCCTTCGCCAACAGCGGCCCGTGGCGTAGCTGGTCGTTGAACGTCTTCGGGTAGAGATAAACGTCCTCGGTGGCACCCGCAAGGCCGGCGAGCGTCGAGAGCCCCTCGGTTGTCGGGCCGGCACCAGCCATTATGTGATCAGGAATCGCTAGTCCGTTGAACCCAAGCGACTCGACGGTGATTGCGTAGTCGTGCTGGTCGCCCCACGAAAGTTCCTCGCAGAACGCGAGCGTGCTATACTCCGAACTGCCCGCACAGATGGGAATGTTGACCGCGAACTTCATACGTCTCTCTATCGATTCGCACTACTTGATACCACCTGTCGCAGCGAACCGAATGCGCTATAGGACAAATTCGAAAATCGCGCTATCTCACTCGTCATCAGACCTGGCCAGCGTATAAACGAGTACCAATATTTATACTGGTTCCCGCCTGCCGCGCGAATATAAGCCACAATGAGCAAACCCAGTACCAACAGAGATGCCCTCGACCAGTTCGAGCGGCGTCTCTTCGACGAAGCATCGCTCGACGAGCCGTGGGACCTCCTCGAGGAGTTCTCCAACCTCAGTTGATCACATCGACAGCCGCGTAATCTCGTCTGATGTCGGTGAATCAGATCAAACTGTTCGTGAAGCGTCTTCGAAGCGCTGGTGAGAGTGATCTTTAGGACGGATCGTCGCTGTCGACGGCGGACTGCCGCCGACGCGACAGCGTCGCCACTCACGACCGCTGTCCGGACCGGTGGACAGCTACCGGAAGAACCGGTCGTCGAGTGACTGGTTCGCTGGAACAGACCTACGCACACCAAGTGCTGTCCAAGCTGCGCGAAGCGTCATTTCGCAGAACTCC
>JAQCNK010000245.1 GCA_028275075.1 Haloarcula sp.
AGCATATTCCGCGCGCAATCAGACTGCTAGGAGGACTCATCTTCTTTTCTCTATCATCGACATCGGCGAGCAACGACCGCGCGATCCGTACTTGCGCTTCGAGACCGGGATTGACCAGGTCGAACTCGTCCGCTTCGGCGCGCTCGACGAACTTCCAGAGCTCGTCGACGGTTTGATCGTCCGCGAGCGACAGCTCCAGGTCGCCGGTCTCGACGGCATCCGCGAGGTCAGCTGGTAAACTCATCGCACATCTCCGTACTTGTGTGTTGATTGTTCAATTTCCAACAGCCAACGCACAATAGTTTATTTTACTACTGGATGGCCGCTACGTCGTCCGATTTGTTCCACTTCCAACCACTCTCTGAGATGTTGCTGTCCACACAATCTCCGGCTCACGTCCTGCGGTTTTGAGCTTTGGAGTCTCAAACAACGACGAACAAGATTTGTAGTCAGTTTGGACCGGCTAACAAGAGACACCCTAGTAACGAATATGCCTCTTGAGTGAGCAGTACTTATCATGTCGCGGAAATGGACTCTGGAGTATCTTCGGAACGGGTTTGTTGACGAGGTGAAGCAACAGCGAGCAGAGCAAGGCTACAACACGAACGAGAAGCCGACTCACAAGTGGTTGCGGGAGAACGGATTTGGATACTTCCTCCACCGTATCCGGGAACGCGACACCCGCCCTGATGAGTGGCTCCTTGAGGAGTGTGGGTTTGAGCAGTCAAAAGAAGACTACCCGTGTAGCAATCCCGAGACCGTCCGGCGTGTCGAAGGGTGGCTTGAGTACGAGGACGATATCGGCGAACGGATCAACGGGACAAGCCTCTCGTCAGCGCGGACCCACCTCCGACGCTCGATGGAGATATCCAAGGAGACGATCGGGACAAGCGACATCTTCGAACTGGGACGCGGCGAGCGTGAAGTCTGCTTCAACCGCGCGGAACAGTTGATGGGCGGATTCAAAAGTGAGTTCGAAAACAGTCAGAGCCGGTATAATTACGTCACAACCCTGCGGGACCTTCTCGCGCGGATGGAGGATAAAAATGTCATCGACCATGATCCCCTAACATCCTTGGTCGCAAATTCCGGCTGGGGTGGAGATTCGACGTCCGTCACGATTGCGCCCTCCACATCACTCGTGAAGGCATACTTCGACGCCTGCGAGACACGGACTGAGCAGATGGTGATGATCTGTCTGGCCGTGATGGGATGGCGGCCATCTGACTTCTGTGACCCAGCAGCGATTCGGGGTATCCACTTCGATGGAGAGCGTCCGTACGTCGAGTTCACTGATGACCGGAAGAATGGCCCCGGTCTCGTTCCCATCATCCTGTGTCAGGACCTCATCGAGCAGTGGGTACGATTCGTCGAGACCGCGCCAGATAATGACACGGCACTGTTCCCGTCTAAAGATTCCGACGACGGCGCGCGTTCGACTGAGTGGGTTCGAAATACCGTCGAAGCGATCGGCGAGCGTGTTGATGAAACGCTTCGCAACGGTGAGAAGCCCACCCCGATGCACTTCCGCAATTTCTGGTACACTGAGTACACGACGGCATACGCAGAGTTCCGTCGAGACAACGACTTCGCAGCCTCAGCGCAGGGGTCGCAGTCTGCCCGCATCCCGAGCACGTCGTACAACGATCCCCTCCATGGCAGCTGGTTCGACACGTTCGAACAGTTCGCCTACCCCAAGCTATCTATCCCGGTCGCTGACCTCGAGCCTGCGGATGAGATCGGTAATATTGACGTCGAAGATATCGATGGTGACGCGGCGTTCGACCTCGTCGAGGAAGCTAGACAGGCTACACTGGAGGGTTGGGAAGAAGCGAAGGCGTTGCTCCCCGCTGGGGCCGCCGCCTACCTCACGAGCTATATGGCAATCGCTGCCGGCCGCATAACAGCAACGTGGGGAGAAAAGAAGCATCGTGGGATGTCGATACATCCAGATAGCAAGCACTACCCCAATATGAGCATCTCGCGACAGGTGGGGCTCGGGGGAACTCTCGGACTCCTCCTGACTGGACTGTTTGGTTTGTGGTATATTAACGGAACGTTGGCCAAGTTGGCTACCGGTGACATGACTGCGTGGCTCCCAGTCTTCATTGGCATTATCTACGGAGTATGGCTGCTTGATCGGGAACTCCCAGATGAAAGCGACGCCTTGGAAGCGTTGGAGTAAGCTATCATTCCCAGCAGCCCTCAATCTCCCAGTCATTGACATCGAGCTGAACTCGCTCCCCTCGCTAAATCATTCATTGCGAACGGACGAATTCGCGGTTATGTACCCACTCCCATCGAACATCCATCGTGGCGACGGATGCGGTTCGAAAAACGAACCACCCCCGACAGATGGTGGCTCATTGAGGAAGGATGGACCGGCTGTACGTGGCGGATTGTCGCCTGTGAGCCGCTCACCGACATCAGCGTTGAGATGGGTTAACTACTGTCTTCCTCACAGCTGACGGTCGATCAACGCACCAACCCCCGTCGGTGCCCGGACGGCGTCCGTCCCAGTGACTGCTCCAATCGTGGTCACCAGAGCCTCAACATCAACATCGGGGCTAACCTGCTGTTCAAGCACCCACGCGTACGTTTGTGCCTGTATCCGGTAGCGCCGGCGTAGCGTGTCAGTCAGCGGTGCCAACGCCACTTTGAGCTCTTCGATAGTGTGTGTTCCGTCGGGTAGCACGACAACGAGATCGGCCGCACCTTGTACTTCTATGTCCACGCCGTCGACGCAAGCGACCCCGTGGAGCGGCTCTTCAACGTAGACAGCTGTTGCCCGCTCGACCCGGCTCCAGAGTCCACTGGCAGCTAGCTCCGGCAGGACGTACTCTGTGAGGAAGATGTGGAGGCTTTCCCATTCGTCATCACCGATTTCGACATCGACCTCGGTGCTGAGGACGCCGGCGGTAATTTCGCGAGATGCCGCCCCACGCAACTCCGCCACCGAGAGCTCCGCACGGACGAGCCGCCCGACAAGCGTGTGGACGAGGTCACCAACCTGTTCACTCCCAACGGCATCAAAGATGAGCGGCAGATCTGGATCGACAGTGTCGGTTTCCATATGAGCTGTTTGCTCTCGTAGGATCGGCACGAGCGTACTTCGCGGATCGTCTACAAGCGGCGCGAGCAGACTTGGCCGCACAAACCGCGGTTGCCACGCCTCGCCAACGATGTCGGTTGCTGGGGTTACCCGACGCGGCCGCCGTTCGGGGACGACCGCCGCCGCCTCGTCGGTTGCAACGTTCGGGTGGAGGGATCCTTCATCGACAGCAACCTGCGTTGGCTGGGTGACGCCGTCGCCATCCGGCAGCGCCACCGTGTCCGTCCCACGTCCTGTGATCACCTCTTTTCCAAGCACCTCACAACACACCTGCGCCCAGTGATCACGCTCTGAGAGAAACAGCTGTGTGCGAGGCAGCGGAACGACGAGGTGCTCTTGAGCCCGGGTGATGGCAACGTGAAGCGTCCGCCACCACTCGGCACGGTTTGCGGCGGCCGCCGTCCGCCGGACGGGTGCCCCACGCAAGTCTGCTTGTTCACCCTCCGTGACCCAGTGTTCGGCGTCCCACCGGAGGCCGAGACCGCCGTCACCGGTCCGCGACGCCGACGGATCGGGGTCATAGAGCCCACCGTCGACGCCGGGCAGCGGTGGCACGTCTCCATCAACGGCGTCCGCCGGCGGTGCCAGCGCGACCCCGTCATCGCTCGCGACGAGTGTCTCCATCCCCGACGCCCACGAGGCTCCCGAACAGGCCGTATCAGCAAGCACGACGACGTCGTCCTGATCGCCCTTCGACTCGTGTACGGTCCTGAAGACGACGTCGACGGCGTCCGCGTCCACGACTGGCTGGGTGGGTCCCCGTTCGGGCTCCGCTACAAAGGGGCTGAGCAATTCGTGGAGCCGTTTCGGGCTGTACCGGTCGTCGCCCTCCCACTCTTCGACGAGCGCAACGAGCGCGTCCAGCGTGGCGACACGTTGTGGGTCGTCGGTCGCCGGGTCGATCCCGAGCGGATCCTCCTCTAAACCAAGCCGATCAATAATCTCGCGGACCAGCACTGATGCCGGCTCAACGTGGCGAACTCGTCTGTCTGCCCGCAGGCTCACTAATCCCGACACGACACGACCACGTGGTGCACCAATATCGTCAGCTGCATCGTCCCGCAATACGCCATTCGGGTCTGTTACGGCCGCTGTAACAGTATTCATTCCGGTATCTCTCTCGGAGTGACCCCCAGCAGATGTAGCGAGCGCGGACTCGGTGAGCAATCGGTGGGTTCGCTCAGGGTCGGTCGGATCGGTGAGCCACTCGATCACGTCGATGACTGCACACACAACGGACGACTCAAACAGGTAGGCGCTGGCGTTAGCGACGGTCATTCCGTAGCTCTCAA
>JAQCNK010000133.1 GCA_028275075.1 Haloarcula sp.
TTTTTGCGATATTTGATGATTGTAGGAGGTATAATAAAACAACCATACAACAGGTATTTGTCTATGGGTATCCTCAAATCCGATAATGAACTCCACTAAGTCCGTTTCCGCGAACGCAACTGCTACTGCACCGCCGCCTGAGAGCAGGCAGAAGACGCAACTTTTCTGTCCCTCCTGTGGCCACGAGAGTCCGGTCACTGGTGACTGGGAAGCCAAACAGACAGAAGATGGACGTGCCTACGGCTGTCCGTGGTGCCACACAATAATCAGCAGCCGCCCGGAAAGCGACGACAGCTAGAGCCGCTATTGAAACTCAGTGTACACCCGACCGCACGACGGTCGGTGTGTAAATCGGTTCAATTGGTACTACCGTCCGTCAGATCGTGCGTCTGTTCATCAGTCACCACCGAGTCAAGGAGCGATAACGGCGTCGCGTCGTATGCAGGGTTTTCCACAGTGAACTCGTCGGCTGGCTCGCGATGTATCTCGGACGGTGAGCGCATCTCGGTCTCGAAGGCGAATGCGCCGTCGACAAACTTCGAGTCGGCTCCAATCACCGTTATCGGTACGTCCTCCTGTGCCGCCGCCGTCGCCAACGGATAGGTACCGATGCGGTTGTACAGCATCCCGTCAACGATGCAGTCCATCCCGACGACGACGCGGTCAGCTTCCGGAAGATAATACCCCGACGCTGCATCGACCAGCAGCGTCACGTCGACACCGTCCATAGCGCCCAGCTTACGGGCCATCTTCCGGCCGAGATAACGCGGCCGGGACTCCGAGACGTACACCTCGAACGTCGCGCCGTCATCGACGGCCGTTTCGACAGCGGCCAACACTGTCGATGAGAAGTCGTGGGTAAACAGCACGTCTTCATCGGCCAGTACCGCTGCCCCGCGTTCGGCGGCACGGTCTTTGGCCGACTCCACGTCCCCGACCACGCGGTCGATGGCTTCGACTGTCAGACCCTTTGCAGTCGAGACATCTCCGGGGTCGGCGTCAGCGACGGTGTCTACGATCTCCCGCTGGGTGGTATGTAACGACGCGTGTGACCGGTTCGCCCGCCGCAGGGCGCGGCTGTTACGCTCCAGCGTGCGTACATACTCCTCGACGGTCGGGAACTCTCTATCCGTCAGCTCCCGCAACGCCGTCGCTGCTTTGATCGCGACGACGGAGGAGCTGTGTGTCTGCATCTCCTCTATCTCCGCGACTGTCTCGTCAATCATACGAATCGGTGTGGGGCGGACGGATATGTGTTTTCCCCTCGCCCGCCTGGTATCAAATTCCGATTAGCAATAGTTTCCCGTCCGCAAAGTCGGCGTTTCACCGCGTCCAGTGTATACGGGTCGACAGAATGATTGATAGAATTCGGCTCGCCAAACCCCGGCGAATATCTATCAGGGCGTCTGTCGACCCGTATAGGTCCCGATGGACCCGGTGATTCCCACTACGGCGGCTCTCAGGAGGCTCGACGGCCGCGGTATCACCCTCTACAGGACGTCGTCCGCGCTGGCCCCCTCGAAGACAACTTCTTCGAGCATGTCGAGCATCTCGTAGGGGTTCTCGCGCTGCCAGACGTTGCGGCCCACGGCGAGGCCGGCGACGCCGACATCCATACAGTCCTCGACGAGTTCGAGGAAATCGCGGTCCGAGGACTTCGAACCACCGGAGAGCAGGACGCGGTTGTCAGCAGCCGCATTGACCGCGTACTCCATGTTCTCCTTGCTGCGCGGGTACTTTATCTTCGTGAAGTCTGAGCCCAGCTCCAGCCCCAGGCGGGCCGCGTAGGCGATGATCTCTTTGTTGCGGTGTGCCTTGACAGCCTGTCCGCGCGGGTACGCCCACAGAGCGATAGGCAGGTCGTGGTCCCGAGCGGATTCCTGGACCGGGCGGAAGTCCTCGAACATTTCGGGCTCCTTGTTCACGCCAGGATAGATGGTGTAGCCGATGGCGTCGACATCAAGTTCGGCGGCGTAGTCGACCGTCCAGTTGTGGGGGGAGTAGGGGTCGCCCATCCAGAGGTCCGAACCGCCGTTTAGCTTTGCGAGGAGATTCACGTCGTCCTTGTAGCTCGGGTAGTACGTTTCAGTCAACCCTTTCCCAACCGCAAGTGCGGTGACGGCGTCGTGTGTCGCCATCTCGAAGATCTGATTCGGATCAAGTCGATCCTCGACACCGCTGAACTGTTTGGGACCGTGTTCCATCCCATGGTCGTGTGCCAGCACAATGGTCTTGTCGTTGCGAACAAGCGGTGAGTCTCCAAGAGGTCGCATGGGAACCAATTACCAAGAAGACACATTAACACATTTCGGTTCTGTATTTTTACTCGCGTCCGTGTTCGTTTCTTTTCGGCCACCAGGGGCGTAGGTGCGGATCGGATATCTCTCCCTGTCGAAATCGGATTCGATTAGCAAATCAACCGGTGGCCTGCTCGCAGATAGTTTCCCACCGCCCGTTCGATTCGAGTTCTTGCTGTAGCGCCTCGGCGTAGGCCTGGGAGAGCCGTTGGGCCTCCTCGATTCGTTCGTCGTCACCACCGTCACTCGCGAGCCCCAGCACTGCTTTCACGCCGTCGAGGAACCCGCCTGTCTCGGATCCGTCACGTGAGCCAGGACTGGCCGGTGTGTCTCCCATTGGGCTCCCGTGGCCTATCTTGTCGAGTTCGGGCATAATCGACGGAAGCTTGGACGTATCGGCGACCAGTCTGGCCGCCGCCAACTCGCCCGGGTTCTCGATGTCGAACTCGACCGCAGTCATCACCAGTCCCCACTGCTGATTGGAAAAAGAGGAGGCCTCGACCCGATCAGCGAACTGTTTGTCTACCGTCATCCGCTCGCCGGCCATACGGCCGGTCCAGTCGTCGGTCATACAGGACACTCGGTGGCCGCCCAAAAGAGGGTTTCCGACCGAAAGGGACCGGTGTGCGTGATGAACAACTCCCAAACCAGACGTTAGCTATACGGGTCGACAGAAGCCCTGATAGGTATTCGCCGGGGTCTGGCGGAAGCGAATTCTATCAATCGTTCTGTCGACCCGTATAGCCGGAGGGCCGGACCCGATAGCTCAAGTTAGACGCCGGACTCGACGGAGATGTCAGCGTGGAGTTCCTCGGTCAGCGCCGAGTGGACGTGACAGATCTCCTCGCCCAGTTCGACGATATCTTGGGCGTCGTCACCGAGGTCTTCCTCGACGGTCAGATCGAAAGCAATAGTCTCGATATCGTCGTCCTCGTCGAGATCGGCCGCAACTTCGACGCCGACTTCGCCGATGTCGTCGTAACCGTGCTGGTCAGCGGCGACACGTAGCGCCGGGATGTAACAGGATGCGTAGTCCGCCGCCAACACTTCGTTCGGCGACGGGCCGTCGCTGGACAATGCGTCGACGATGAGTTCCCACTCGCCGTTGATGACGCTCTCGACTGTGTACCCTTCCTCGCACGTGCTGGTGACTTCGATGTCTGCCATGACATTTCCTCACTCGGTTCCCATCGTATAAACCTGACTGATACGTGCCCGACGAGAGCGTTACCCGGAGCTGATACGGTCAGTTGTAATACTGCCGGCTGTAAGTTCGTAAAGATATTTGCCACCCCGGGTGGCAAATTACTTCAGTTTGTTACAGCCGGCAGTATAAGCCATTGCCGGGATTTACCAAACCCGACTCAGCAAATCACCGGTAAATCGTTACAACCGAGCGTATGACTCAACAGTGACGGGGACGTGCCGTCGTTGATATATCTGGTCGAGGAAACCGGTGGCCGGCTCTGTATCAGAGTTCGAACGTTTCGTCGCCGGCTAAGACGACAGGTTCGACATCGCTCCCGGTCGTCTCGACTTCATTACGGAACGTTTCGGTGTCGATTTCGATGACCGCCATCGTGTCGTAGTGCATCGGGAACACGTAGTCGACGTCGAGCCAGTCGGCGGCGATAGCAGCCTGCATCGGCCCCATTGTGAAGTGGTCACCCGCTGGCAGTGCCGCGGCGTCCGG
>JAQCNK010000014.1 GCA_028275075.1 Haloarcula sp.
AGAAAGCCGAAGATGTTGTTCAGCGCGAAACCGAGCACCGCGGCAAAGGCCAAGTGGAGCGCCACGAGTGGCGCCGTCGAACTCGTCGAAAGTCGGTAGGAGAGGCTGATAGCGATACCGTCGGCGACGACTGTTGCGACGATGACCACGAGGACACCGAGGCTGGGCGAGACCAGTCCCGAAGCGACGCCCCACTGCTGGAGTAGCATCGAGACGATGGCCGGGACGATTGCGGCCTTGGCCGCAAGCTGTGTCGGCGTATCACCGATAAAGAACGTCGCCGCCAGGTGGAGGGTGACGGCGTAGAACAGCCACGTCAGCAGCAGGGTGACGATGACTGCGAGGACGCCGCCGCCTGTCAAACTCGGCGTGCCGGCCTGGAGCATACCCGACGATTGGGTGTGGCAGTGTTTGTGCGTTGTGCTATACGGGTCGACAGAACGATTGATAGAATTCGCCTCCGCCAGACCCCGGCGAATATCTATCAGGGCTTCTGTCGACCCGTATATCTGTCGGCGTCGACCTGACGTGTCTGACTGTTGGCTGTGCGTGCGTAAAGATAGTTGACACCTTGAGATGTCAAATTCGTCCGTGCTGATACAGACGACAGTGTAAGCGGTCTCAGTCCAACAGTCCGAGCTCTTCAAGTCGGGAGACGATCTTGTCGACGGCCTTCTTGGCGTCGTCTGGCTCCTTCCCGCCGGTGATGACGAGTTTGCCCGAGCCGAACAGAAGCGCAACCACGTCGGGCTCGTCGAGTCGGTAAACGAGGCCGGGGAACTGCTCGGGCTCGTACTCGATGTTCTCCAACCCGAGGCCGATAGCGATGGCGTTGAGGTTGAGGTTCCGTCCGAGGTCCGCGCTCGTGACGATGTTCTGGACGACGATCTCCGGGTCCTCGTCGACCTGAATCTGCAGCTCGCGGAGCTTATCGAAGACGATGCGCAGGCTCTGGTGGACGTCGTCTGTCGACTTCGCGCCGGTACAGACGATCTTGCCCGAGCGGAATATCAGCGCCGCGGACTTGGGTTCCTGCGTGCGGTAGACGAGTCCAGGGAACTGCTCCGGATCGTAGTCGGCACCCTCGAGGTCCATCGCCACGCTCTGAAGGTCAAGCTCCTGGCCGATACCGGTCGAGGCGACGACGTTTTCGATGTTGATGGTCTCCTTAGGGTCAACCATATCTCGACTTAAAACACGTATTTAACCTTTATAAATGTTCATGGCATGGACTGCCAGTCAGCGGTCGGAAATTGTCAGAACTTGAACTATAAACCGTTTTAAATGGCGGGCGCCCGGCCAACTCACCGGTTGCGCCGTCCACTCTATTCTGGCTGGTTCCACTCCGCCTCCGGGCGGCGAGTCCGGCCGCCATCTGTTGGTTCGAGTCACGTCTGGATCGGACCGGCACGCTGATACCACCGCGGGAACAGTGCCAGAGCGTGTACGTCCTCGAACTCGGCGGCCAGGACGACCCCTTCGCGCGCCGCGAGGCCGCGAGCGCCGCAAGCGACATCGCTCCGCTCGCGCCCGGCCTCGCCACTGCCCGCGATGTCACCGGCCGCGCTCGCTATCTCGCCTACACCCACCGGGCCTGCGCACTCGTCGGGACCGGCGACCCCAGCATCGGGAGCGCACGGGCCACACTGCAAGCGGCGGCCATCGACCGAGAGGGCACCGTCGCCGTCAGGGCCGTCGACGTGCGGGCCAGCACAGGCATCGACACGCAACGGGCCGAACGGGCCCTGGGCGGCGTGCTCACCGACCGTGGCTTCGCCGTCGACCTGGAGACGCCCGACCACACGCTGTACGCGTACTTCGCCGACCCCGCGGGCGACGATGAGACCGACGCCGGCGAACCCTGCTGTGCGCTGGGCTGGACTGTCGTCGAGAGCCTGCGCGATTTCGGCGACCGCCAGCCGACCAACCGGCCCTTCTTCCAGCCCGGCAGTATGGCCCCGCTGGAGGCGCGGGCGCTGGTGAACATGGCTGGCGCTCGGCCCGACACCACCGTCGTCGATCCGATGTGTGGCACCGGCGGCCTCCTGCTGGAGGCCGGTCTCGTCGGAGCCGACGTCGTCGGCGGCGACGCACAGGCAAAGATGATCCGGGGAACGCAACGGAACCTCCAGCACGTCCTCGGCGGCGACGGCCATCCGGACCGGTATCCCGCCACAGGGGACTGGGGGCTCTGGCGCGCGGACGCCGCTCAGCTCCCGGTGGCCGACGACGCGGCCGACGCCGTCATCTTCGACGCACCGTACGGCCGCCAGTCCCGCATCGAAGGCGAACTCGCTCCCCTGGTGTCCAACGCGCTCACCGAGTCACGACGGATCGCCCCTCACTGCGTGCTCGTCGCCGACCGCGACTGGTCGGCGCTGGCCTGCGAGGCCGGCTGGAGCGTCACGGATCGGTTCGAGCGCCGCGTCCACCGATCACTGGTCAGACACGTTCATCTACTTGAGTGACTGGTCGATTATCCGATTTTCTGGCTGCTGGCGCGGCTATCCGGCCAGTTTTCCTGGACAAACGTCCACTGTTGGGGAGTGGTAACAATGCTTAAGCTCTCGCGCTGGACATATGAGGATACCAATGCCACAGTGGTCAGACCCCGCTCCCTGCGATGACGAGGAACAGCTTTTCGAATGCCCGGACTGCGGCAAGCGACTCTGTAGCGATCTCTCTGCAATAACTTGTGACAGATGTGGCGTCGAGATGCAGAACCTGTCGGTCCCGCGGCCGCAGTAGTTTGCCTCGCCGCCGGCCCAGTACGGAACGTGTGGCTCTTGCTCTCCCTACCTAACACCGAGATAGCTCGGGACAATCTCTCTGTGCCGTCGTCAGTCAGACCGTTCGACCAGTTCAAACGCCGCCTCCGAGTCCCCGTCCATCCGGACCAGAATCGACCGTGCACGCTCTCGAACGACCGTATCGGGCGTCACGAGCACCATCCCCTCGTCGGGCTGGCCGTAGACGACACTGCCGCCCGTCGAAATCGAGAGAACAGCGGGCAGCGCCGCTAGGTCTTCCTCACCCTCGACGTTGATGAGCGTCGTCTCGTCGCCGTCGAGACCCGCACAAAGGGCTACGAGCAGTTCTCGGGTGATTGTCCCCGCCGGATTATCGACATCGACGGTGCAGTCGAAGCCGGCGATAGCCGCGGCCACCTCGCTATCGACCGCCGATCGCTTGGTCTGTTCGTCGACCAGTGCGAGGTCCGGGAGTCGGCCCGCTTCGAGCAGGTGGTACGTAACCATATCTCCGACAGCAGCTATCGGCTCGCCCGCGCTGGCCAGTAGCGCCTCTGTGTCGGTGTAAATGTCACCCATCGGCTCCTTGAGTTCACTGCGGAGCGCGCGGGGGAGTTCGAGAAGAACGTCAGCCACGCTAGCGGACTTTCAGCGCGTACTGGCCCGGTTTCGTCACTTCCATCTCGGCGGCGATGTCGGATTCCTCGGGGTGGGCAATGACGACATAGCCCGCCCAGTCCTCAGTGAGCGAGGTGCCGCCACAAGCCTCACACTGGCTCTCGATTTCGGCATCCTGAACGCGGTGGCAGTCGCGACAGACTAATCTATCGGCCATCAGCTATCACCGGCCGGCGCACCCTCTCGCTTCTTGCGCTCCTCTTCGAGCCAGCCGTGCTTGCCCAGGCCAACCTGCTTCGCCGTGAGGCCGATCTTGGAGTCACGAGGGTTGCGCTCGTCGATGCTCTTGGTGACAATTCGGGCCCGAACCGCGTCACCGACACCGAGAGTTTGGTTTGACTCGCGTGAGGCGAGTTGCTGGTTCTCCTCGTCGTAGGCCAGATACTCATCGGAGATCTGAGAGACGTGGAGCAAGCCGTCGACAGGGCCGATGCCGATGAAAGCCCCGAAGTTGACGACCTCGACGACCTCCCCGTCGACTACTTCCTGCATCTGTGGGTCGAAGGTAAGCGCGTCGAACTCGGCCTCGTAATAGACGCCGGGCTTGTTCGGCAGAACCGCACCGTCACCGATATCGTGGATCTCGATGACGGAGACGACGCTGCCGACGTCCTCGTCCATTCGGCCCTCCAGCTTATCCTGCAGGAGCTTCTTGACCATTCCCGGACCGACGTCCGCGAGATGGCGCGGCGGCACTTCGACTGTATCGCGTAGGCGTACCCGTTTGTACATATTATGGTTGAGTGATAGCCAGTTTGTTCCGGCCCCTTAAACTAATTACTGGAATCCCCGCGTCAAGCAGGCGGTGTTTGAGGGGGTTGTCGTTCGTCACGGCGTGTGTCACGTCCTCGCGCGTGGCGAGTTCGAGCACCGCGTCGTCGGCGTAGTCGGCCTCGGTCACAGCGAGCGTACACCGCTCCAAGAGATCGAGACCCACGGCGGCCGCGGTCGCCTCGTTACCGGCACCGTCGGCCAGTGTATCGAGTTCAGCGCGGACGGCTTCGGGGACGAGGTAGTCGTCAGCATCCGTTAGCAACCGTTCGAGTTCGTCGAAGAGGCGAACCCCGCATTCGACCGGCATCATGAGTGCGTTCGTGTCCAGCACTATCATCCACGCAGTGTGCCGACGCCGATGAGTCGCCAGCGGGCCCCCACACGACGGTTAATAGCTATCTTTGCGCCGTCTTCGGCGCACACCGGTCGTTTGAGTGTGAGCTCACACTCCCCCGAGCGGGCGCTGGTGACGGAGCCGACAGTGGTGGCGGTACCGATAGTGAGCATCAGCGGCTCGCCGGTAGAGATCGCTTCGACCTCGCCGCCGTCGTCGCCGACGATGCGTTCGAGCAGGTCGACATCCATCGTGAACTGCTCGTGTGTCGGCGGCAGGCTGCCGGGCGGGCCGGCGACTTGGCCGGCAAGGGCGTCGCCCTTCGTGATAGAGGGATCGAGGCCGGTTCCGACACCGAGCAGGCCGCCGGGCGTGACCTCGTCGACGAAGTCGCCGCCGGCCTGCAGTGAGCGGACATCAGTCTCGACCGGCCGCCACTCCGTCCGGCCGCCCTCCTCGACCTCGCGGCCAGGGCGGAGTTCAACTTCGTCCTCAACGTCCAGCTTGCCGGCGACGAGCGAGCCACCGAGAACGCCGCCGCGCAGGTCCTCGTAGGTAGTGCCGGGGCGGTTGATGTCGAACGAGCGAGCGACCATCATGCGGGCATCCGCGTCAGGGTCCTGCTCGGGCGTGGGAATCTCCTGTTCGATTGCGTCGATGAGCAGGTCGATGTTGGCCTCCTGTCCCGCACTGATTGGGACGACGGGGGCGCCCTCGGCGACGGTCCCCTCGACGAACTCCTGTATCTGTTCGTAGTTCTGCGTCGCCCGCTCCTTGTCGACGAGATCGACCTTGTTCTGGGCGATGACGATGTTGTCGATGCCGATAATGTCGAGCGCCGAGAGGTGCTCCTCGGTCTGGGCTTGCGGGACGGGTTCGGTCGCCGAGACCACGAGGACAGCGCCGTCCATGATGGCCGCGCCCGACAGCATCGTCGCCATCAGCGTCTCGTGACCGGGGGCATCGACGAACGACACTGTCCGGAGGTGGTCAGTGTCGACGTCGTGGTCCCCGCAGTGGTCGTCGACAGTGAACGCCTCGGGCTCCTCGCCCTCGGAACAGCGACGGAAGGTGGCGTCGGCGTAGCCGAGCCGGATAGAGATCCCGCGCTTCATCTCCTCGGAGTGTTGGTCGGTCCATTCGCCGGACAACGCCTGTACTAGGGTCGTTTTGCCGTGGTCGACGTGGCCGACAAGTCCGATGTTCACCTCCGGTTGGTTGTTTGATGTCATTTCGGGAGTAATCTTGGTGGAAATTCGCCACGTGCGACTGATAAACCTACTGTTTCGACCCGCGGTCGACCGCCGACGGCGGCTGTTGACACGATATTTCGCTGACCAGCGTCGCCAGACGGCGCCGGGACGCTGGGGAGATGCCACGCCGGAACAGAGACGCCTCATCGATCCGCGGGGTCGCCGGCTCGGCGAGCACACGGTTTTTTTTCCGTTCCGCCCGTCTGTCACGGCGTGCGTGAGTTCGGGTTCGAGCTGGCGTTGTGTGCCTATCTCGAACACGGGGAGCGGCTGGTGAGCCGGCAGCTCGGCGGCCACGTCCACGGCCGCCGAATCCTCGACACCGTCGTCCTCACTGGCGATATCCCGGCCAGAGCCGCTATTACGCCCGAACGCATCCCGACGGCAGCCATCGAAGCCGACGTGGGGACGGGCCGGGCCCGCTACTGGAAAGACGCCTTCGACTGCCATCCCGACCGGGCCGAACGAGCGGTCGACCTCGCCGTCGAGCGGGGCTTTTTCGAGCGCGAGCGGCGGGGCGGCCGGAGCTACGTTCGCCAGACCGCGCGCTATCCGGACTGGGTTGACACCCTCACAGCCATCGAAAACAAGCCGGACCTCGAGCGTCCGGGTGATCTCGAAGCCCAGTTGCGGACCGACGTGTCGCTGGCGTTGGTCGACGAGGTAGTGCTGGCGACGGCCGATTATGTCACCCGCGCTCACCTCAACCGAATTCCGCAGGAAGTCGGTGTCTGGCGGTTCGACCCGGAGAGCGGCGAACGCGAGGTGATCAGGGAGCCGGAACCGCTACCGACCGGTGAACCGGGCATCGAACGCATCGAGGGCCACGCCGGCCGGACCGACGTGCGTCCGGTGACCGCCGGCCAGAAAGCCACAGCCCGGACGCGGCTGGCCGAGCGGGCCTACGCAAAGGGGTGGCGCACGTTTGACTATCCGGCGTGTGCGCAGTGTTGCCCCGACGACGACGGGCTCCCCTACTGTGCGTGGAAGGACAGGCCAGTGCGGGCAAGCGAGGAGTGTGGCCAGAGCTGTGGTGGATACGAGGAGCGGGACCCCCCGTCGGTAGATACCGACGCGTTGCGAGCGGCCCGCTCGCCGTGGGAGCCCGACCCCGATGGGTTCCGGCGCCGCCAGTCGGGGCTGGATCGCTTTCGGTGAGTGGGTGTGAAGAGTCGTCTAACGCTGGAGCGTCACAGCGAGAACCGCTCGCCGTCGACCGCCATATCATCGTCGAAGGCCCGGTCGGCCGGGACGTAGTGAGCCGTGTGGACGATACGGTAGTCGTCGGGCGCGATGTCGGCGGCGAAATCCCGGGCGCCTGTCAGGGTCATGTGTTTGGTGCCGAAGGTACGCGGGACGCCGTCACTGTCGTGGTGGTCCCCCCCTTTCGGGTGGAGGTCACAGGCATCGGCGTGGACCAGCCCCTCGATCAGCGCCAGGTCGGCATCTGACAGCAGTTCGCGCGACCGGTCGGGCACTCCGTAGCAGGTGTCACCGGAAATGGCCAGCACAGCACCGGTCTGTCGGTCCTCGATACGCAGCCCGTAACACAGCAGCGGCGGGTGGGCCACGGGGACGAGTGTCACTTCGAAGCCGGCCAGTTCGAAGGGTTCGAACGGCGTCTGCGGGTAGACTGAGACAGTGTCGAGGTAGTCATAGCGGCTCCGGACACTCTCGGCAATGCTCTCGCCAGTTCCGGGATCGGTCTCGTCGGCAGCGTACACCGGGAGATCATCGAACAATCGGTATGCGTTACCCAGTCCGTCGAGATGGTCGAAGTGGATGTGGGTGACGATGGCGGCGTCGGGGAGGGAGACCCCCTCGCGGCGGAACTGGTGGCGAAAATCCGGGCTGACATCGACGAGCAGTGACTCCCCGGTCGTGTCGTTCTCTATGTACACCGAGAAGCGGGACCGCTCGACGCCGTCGGCCGCGTCGACACCGCGCGTGGCCAGTCGCTCGCGTAACTTCGCGTCCGGGTGCCGAGCCCGCTCGCAGGTGTCGCAGTCGCAGTCGATAGTCGGTGTGCCCGTCGTATCGCCGGTGCCCAGCAGCGTGACCTCCATCGACTGACAATCCATTGGCGATGCCCCTAAGTCCCGCGTTTTCGCTGCTGGCCGGTTTGAATTCAAACGTCGACCCTCGGCACTGACGAGGCGTTCGACAGTGATACGATCGTCTCGCGACTGCGCGAGCAGGTCCACGAGATCGCACCCGACGCGACGTTCGAAGCAGATAGCGGCGGCCCCGGCACAGACAGTCGGCAGTATCAGTCGTCGTGCGCATGGTCGTGGCCGCCGTCGGAGGCCGTGCCGTCGCCGTCAGTGAAATCCCCACCGGCGACCAGCGCGTCATGATCGCCGTCTATCATATCCATGTTCTTCAGATTGTCACGCTCCTCGAAGTCTGTGATTGCGTCCTCCAAGTCCTCCTGAGTGAGCGTTGTTCGCTCCTCGGTCAAGGCCTCTAACACGGCTTCCCGCAGCACCATCCGGAGGTCGCTACCGGTCAACCCCTCAGTCAGTTCAGCGAGCGTCTCCGGATCGAAGTCCGTGATATCCATCTGGCGGGTGACGATGCGGAGGATGTCCGCACGCATTCCCCGGTCGGGCTTGGGGAAATTGACGATCTCGTCGAAGCGCCGCCAGGCTGCGGCGTCGAGCTGGTCGGGGTGGTTCGTCGCGCCAATAAGCAGGACCTCGTCTTGGATCAAGGAGATCTCGTCGATACTTTTCAACAGGGTGTTGACCGCGCGCTTGATCGCGGCGTGTTCGTCCGACGAGCGGGTCTTGGCGACGAAGTCGAACTCGTCCATAAAGAGGATGCAGGGCGAGAGCCGCTTTGCGACCTCGAACACCTTCTCGACGTTTTTGGCCGTCTCACCCAGATACTGACTCGTAATCATCGACAGTTTCACCTCGACGAAGGGGAGGTCAAGGTCGTGGGCCAGCGCGCGGGCGACGGAGGTTTTGCCGGTCCCCGGCGGGCCGACAAAGAGGAGTTTCCCGATCTCACGCAGTCCGATGCGAGCCAGGTAATCACGGTGTTCGATGGCTTTGACGATCTTCTGTATCTCGCCTTCCTGGTCTGGCGTCAAGACGAGGTCGTGCAGTGTCGTCTCGACCTCGGCGGGGGCACGGACATCGACGAGATCGAGCATCTCCTCGTCGTCCTCGTCCTCGCTGTCGAAGGCCTCCTCCAGCATCGCGTCGATGAACGCCCGGTCGGCCCGTGCCGGCCGGTTCCCCTCGCGGGCGGCATCATAGTCCACGTCGTACGTATCGCCGTACTCGGCGGCAAGCACCGGGTTCGCCTCGATGGTTCTGGCGTCAGCCCGTTCGAGGAACCACTCCTCAGCGAGGTCCCGGTCAGTAAAGGAGAGACTGCCCGAGAAGTCGTCTCGGTCGGTGAACATCAGCCCAGAGGCGGCGTCCCAGGGCCGCTCGACCCCAGTGGCCTCACGCGCCGTCGAGGTCGTCGCCGACAGCGGGCGTTCAATCTCCCCGTCGGTCCAGAACACTGTCCGGTAGGCCGGCGGCAGGTCGTCGGGGTCGAGGTCTCGTCGCTCACTGTAGATAGTCGTCGTCAGCAAGAACTCCACGACGTCCAGTTCCGGATTGCTCATTCCCACGCATATTGCTCCGGGACGGTGATAAGTGACTCGAAGCGTCACGGCGTTCACCCGTCGATATATGTCATTCTTTTAAATATTATATATGATAACCTTATATTCTAGATAGGTGAAGTAGGGATGATGACATCGGAGAGAGTCTTATACGCGGGAGCGCTCGTCTGCCTGCTGGCAACACTGTGGTTTACGTTCAGGTTGTGAGGGTTTAACACAACCGCAGCCATTGTGGCGGGCATGAAAACACCGGTTATCGTCGCCGCCGTCCGGACGCCACAGGGCACTGAGGACGGCGCTCTGGCGGATATCCGCAGCGAAGACCTCTCGGTTCCGCTCGTGAACGAACTGCTCGGCCGTACGGGCATCGACCCCGGCGCTGTCGACGACCTGCTGTGGGGCTGTGCCCAGCAGCGCGGTGAGCAGGGTAACAACATGGCTCGTGTCATCGCGCTGCTGTCGGATCTCGGCGAGCGCGTGCCGGGGGCGACCGTCAACCGCTGGTGTGCCTCCTCGGCGGAGGCGCTGCTGCGGGCCGCCGACGCTGTCGCGGCGGGCCAGCGTGAGGTGCTTATCGCTGGTGGCGTCGAATCCATGTCGCGGGTCCCGATGGGGGAGAACACCCACAACGTCCACCCCGGGCTGGCCCAACGCTACAGTATCGGCGAGCTTCAGATGGGGATGACCGCCGAGAAAGTCGCTGCGAACGAGGGGGTGAGCCGGGAACGCCA
>JAQCNK010000255.1 GCA_028275075.1 Haloarcula sp.
TACCACTTCGTTGTCTGTTGCTGCTTGCGAGCGTCCTCCGGCCTGCTCATAATGGTCTCGTGGGACAGTGCCGGGTGCCCGCTCTGTGGGCGGATATCGTGGGTGTTCAGTGCGTCTCGTGGACGGCTGTCGAGTAGCCAGTAATGGGCCGGGTTCCGCAGCAGGAACAGGTCATCGTAGTGCTCGACGTCCGGCAGGCCGCTTCCGAGGTACGGCCGGATGCCGCTCTGGGAGTGTTCTTCGGGGAACGTCCCGAACTGTCCAGGGACGAACACTCCGTGACTGGCGTGGAGGTGTTGGTGAACCTCATGCGAAACGTGTTGGCCGAGAGCGTGGAGGATGGCGTTCCCCGAGACGTAGTACGGGTGACCCATATAGTCCATTGCCAGCTCCCAGTGGACCTGCTGGATTCGCGTCACTGGTCGAACACCTCCTGAAAATCCTCGATGTACTGGAGCGCCGTTGACCACGCACCGATCCGCCGGAGATTCGCATCGAGTACCATGTCGTACTTGTCACTGTCAGTGTCCAATGGGTGTGCCTCAAGACGATTCCACACCGACGCCCACGACCGCCACGGGCGACTCCCGAGTCGAGCCGACGGTTGGCCTCGAGTGCTTTCGTCGACCCGCAAGGCGAACTCATCGCCCGCGTAGACCGTCCGGTGAGGAACAATCTCGCCGACGTCGTCGACAGCTAGTTGGAGATCACTGAACTTGTGACCGGCGCGGTAGGTGTCCAGTAGCGCCGCCACGAGGAGCGTGTGGTATTTCAGACTCGTGTACGGGTAGTAGACGCTCTCGGTGAACGCCGCAGCAACATCGGTATCAAGCCACGCCCGATGCATGGCCGCCGGGTCGTCTTCGGTCAGGAGGTCGTGCACGGCGCTCTCGACGCCCTGGCGTGTGAACTGCTGTGGGTCGTACCGATTCTCGCCGTCGATGAGCGACAGTCGGTAGAGTGTTTCGTGGTTCTCGACGGTCTGTTCAGGCTGACCACTGGGTCGGCTGAGCGCTGACGCATCGACGTCCGCGCCGTGAGGAACGGTCTGGTTCACGGGAACACCCGCGAACGTCTCCGGGGCGTGGTCGTGTGGCTGGCCGTTCAGTTTGTGCGTATCGTGGCGGTAGACCGCCACCATCGTATCGTCGCTCATGGCCCTTCGCTGGTGCGCTCTTCGAGCGCGTCGACGAACACCGGGCGGTACTTTTCAGTCCACTGATCATCTTTCTCGTCCATCGCGTTTGTGCTCCCCCTCCCGCGGTCGAAGACACGCTTCAGTTCATGTTCGTCGTAGAGTGGATTGATCAGTTCGCAGTCAACGATCCCCGCGCCGAAGTTCCGGGCACCACCGAGCTGGTGCATGAAATCGGTGCGGTGGTCGTCAAGATACCTGATCGCTTCAACGAGGAGGCCGACGAACTCGGGCTTGGATTCCCGGAAGGAGAGGTGCCACGCACCGTCAAGATTGGCAACAGCGTCGAGCTCAGCATTGCGAAGCGGTTCGCGGCTGTCCCCGCGGTTCCGAGAGACAACGTTCCGATTCAGCCGGCGATAATGGCCCTCGGCCTGGCCGCGCGTGTAGTCCACACTGGAGCGGACGGGGTTGAATTTGACCGGTCGCCGCATCACCTTTCCGGGGACGCCACCGAACCCACCGAAGAGGTCGAAGATCACGCACCCGTCGTCTTCTTTTGGATCGTCAGTACACGTGCCCTTCTCGTGGTAGCCGGCGTCGAGATCACGGGTGTAGACGCCGTCCTTCATGAAATTCGCGTTGACCTCGCCGGGGTGGCAGGCTGTTCCGCCGTGGTCTTGGACGACAGCTTCCATGCCGTGTCGGAGCCAGCCCGAGAGTGGGAACGCCGGAATGATGCCGCCGATCTGGTTCTGCGGGTCATCATCCTCGTAGTTGCCGTTACTCGCGTGATGACGATCGGTCATGATGCTGTCACCAATCACGAGGAGGTCAGCCTGTAAGCGGATGTACACGTCCTCGAAGTCGGCATCGTCGTGAGCAACGGGAGTCTGGGCCGATCCAGTCACGCTTGCGATCCCTCCGTTGGCGGGCTAACCACTCGCGTCAGCACGTCGACGACACAGAGCCGGTGGGACTGGGTCCGCGGAAAGGAGACTGTTTCAAGAGTGCCAGTAACAAGCAACTCGGCCGCGCCGAGCGTTGGCCCGACAAATCGTTCGGGCGTACAGTCTCGACAGAACACTCGGGCAATATCCCAGTGGTCGGCGTCCGCGAGGCGGTACGCGTACAGCCCAACCTGCTGTCCCTCGTGGAGTGTCGTTTGGCAGTCCGTACAGCGGCAGTGAGTCGGCGACGAACCGACGAGAACTGGTCGCAACAACTGTGCCGGGGTTGTCTGGATGACCGGGGGCGCCGTGTTGTCTGCCGACGGCTGTTGATCAGCGCGCCCGCTCATCGTGTGCACCCCCTCCATGCGCTACCGAAGTCGATGCTGCTGGCGACACAGTAACCCTGTGTCAGTAATCGGTTTCTGCGGCGATGCGGCTGGCAGGTCAATCCGGTGGTATTTTTACCGGAATCACTCGTAACTAGCATTGCTTCTCGCTCCGAGAAGCACGGTCGCGGTGTGGCAGCACCGTGGCCATTTTTGACCGTCTTCCGTGCTTCTACACCATACCATAGAGCGTTGGTGGTAATAAAGTTTACTATTGTAAGCTTACGTTGTAATCTGACGAGGACCGCATACAATATAATCAGCGGGAGCCAATAATCTGTAAGATGGACAAAATTCGTCTCAATGAGACAGATAAGAACATAATCAGCAAACTTGAGAAGGGGAGAAATGTCCCTGCTAATATCGCTGAAGAGCTGGATCTGAGCAGGCAATATGTACAGCAGCGACTCCGGAGACTCGAAGAACACGGGCACGTGCAAAATATTGGCAGGGGCGTCTACGAGATGATCGACGACCCTCGTGACCGTCTGAACGACGAGTCGTAGAGAGACTGTACCTCTCGGCTCTGGGAATTAGTCTCGGCGCTTTACCGTTGGCGTCTCGGCGATATACTTATTCTCCGTGTCGCGCACCAGTTTTGGATTAAATGTCGTTTCGACTTGCTTGACGCGGCCCTCGCGACCACGGGACTCGACCCACGTCTCAATGAGCCCCGTCAGCTTGAGGTCGTCAATCACGTTTCGGATCGCGCGCTTCCCGTGTTGGTTGTTGCTCGGAGCAATCCGTTCGTGTGCTTCCTGGACCTCATCGGTCGTTACTGGCTGGACAATCTCAGCGGTTGCACGCTCCATCCACCCCGCGATCCCGCGGAGAATCATAAAATGCTGGGCCAGCAGCGAGAGCACGCCACACACCGGCCGGGATGTGAGCACGCCGATGGTGGAGAGCAATGAGCGGGAAGCGCAAGAAGACCCGCGTCAACGTCAGCCTCGACCCTGAATTGTATCGCCGAGCCAAGGCACTCGGCTTGAACGTATCCGGTGTGAGTGAGCGGGCGTTACGGGAGTACATCGACCGACTGGAAAATGGGTCGGGCCAGTCGAGCGTGCTGGTCGGCACGAACGGGCCGGACGGGTCGAACGATACGAGCGACGACACTGCGGACGATACAGACGCCAACGACGATACAGAGGCGAAGTATGCTGATACTCCGACCGAGGAGGTTCTCGACGACTATCGTCAGTTCGCCACGTCAGTCCTCGACCGCAGTGAGAACACAGTCGACCTTCACACCCGCTACATCGAACGGCTACTTGAACACGCCGACACACCACCGTCACGCATCACTCAAGACGACATCACAGCCTACCTCGATTCAGAAGGTGACGTGAGTGACGC
>JAQCNK010000261.1 GCA_028275075.1 Haloarcula sp.
CCAGTCGTCAGGCAGACGACGGACTCGTCGTCCGCAACGACACCCTCCTCGCGGAGTTTGTGCAGGGCTGCAATGGAGGCCGCCGAGGCCGGTTCGACCCCCACGCCCTCGCCGGCGAGTTCGCGCTGGGCCTGCGTTATCTCCTCGTCAGAGACAGCGACAGCGGTGCCGCCGGTATCCCGGATGCCCGGCAGCGCCTTCGGAGCGTTGACCGGGTTGCCGATCCGGATGGCGGTCGCGCGGGTCGCAACGTCCTCCCAGCGGTTGGTCTCGTCGAGCCCCTCGTCGATGGCCTCGACCATCGGCGCGGCGCCGGCCGCCTGTGCGCCGGTAAGTTTCGGCACCTGGTCCTCCGTGATCGCACCCGACTTGACGAGTTCGCGGAAACACTTGTACAGCGCCGCCGTGTTGCCGGCGTTGCCGACTGGCAGGATGATGCGGTCGGGGTACTCGCCGTAGTCGGCGTAGTGTTCTTCCATGATTTCGAGGCCGATGGTCTTCTGCCCCTCCAGACGGAACGGGTTCAGAGAGTTCAGGAGATAGGCCTCGCCGCGGGCGGCGAGGTCCTGCACGCGGTCGAGACACTGGTCGAAGTTCCCCTCGACTTCGAGGATACGTGCCTGGTGAAGTGCGGCCTGGGCGATCTTCCCGGCGGCGACCTTCCCCGCCGGCAGGAGGACGAGCGTTTCAAGCCCGGCGCGAGCGCCATAGGCCGCAAGTGCCGCGGAGGTGTTCCCCGTCGAAGCACACGCCAGACGGTCAACCCCGACCTCCTGAGCGACGCGGACGCCGACGGTCATCCCGCGGTCCTTGAACGAGCCCGTCGGGTTCATTCCCTCGTGTTTCACACGCAGGCTGTCGACGCCAGCGGCCCCTTCGATACTGGGGACCTCGTGCAGCGGCGTGTCGCCCTCTGGCAGGGTGACGCCAACATCAAACGGCAGGGCGGCGTGATAGCGCCAGACGCCTGAGCCCTCGCCCTCGAACTCATCGAAAGTCGGCAGGTCGGCGTAACGAACTTCCAACAGTCCGTCGCAGTCGTCACAGGTGTAGCGGATCTCGTCGAACGGGGCGAACGTCGCCCCGCATTCGATACAGAACAGCCAGACGCCGTCGTCGGCCTCTGGGGGCACGTTATCGGTGAGTTGCAGATCGGCCATTACCGGTGGGATGGCCCCATCCGGCAAAAGTCGGACGGTTACGGGCTGGAAGAGTTGGTCGCCTCGTGGATGCCGAGGGAACAGTCGGGTCACCGGTCGCAATGCCCCCGCGTACCGCAAACGGCTCAATACAACCAGCGAACGGTGTACGGAACCGTGCGGGGCGGTTGTTTCAGCGTGTCCGCTCTGTTGGTCATCCTCCCGGTTGCCTTCATTACTTGGGTGAGCGAGCGTCCCCTCACACAGCTCGACGTGTTTCTGGCCTTCGAGTTCAGCGTCGGACTGGTCGTTGTCCCACTTGTCGTCATCGGCACACTCGCAGGTCGTCTCCGAGCCAAATTTAGCGGGTAACTCCCGCCCCGACAGTTCGCTCCGTCGTGTGGCCGGTAGCCTGCTGGTTTGATACGGTCGGTTGTAATACTGGTGGCTGTAACAACCTGAAGTAATTCGCCACCCCGGGGTGGAGAATATCTTTACGAACTTACAGCCACCAGTATAAGCCATTGCCGGGATTTGCCGGACCTGGCCAGACAAATCACCGGTAAATCGTTACAACCGACCGTATCAGGATAGGCACTATCGGGAAGTGATAATCAGTAGGAGACCGGCAGCGTACGTCCCGCCGCTGTCCTCGGAACGACATTTATTATCACGCACCCGCTAGTGCCCCTGTGAATCGCACGGCAGCGCTCGACGCCGTCATCTTCGGGGTAGATATTCAGAGCGGTGACATCCGGGGAGATGCTCCCTCATACGCGCTCGTGGTGTTCGACGGTGACGATATCCAGCGGGACGTCGTCTCTCGACGGAAGCTCCGCCGGCGAATCGACAGCGAGGAGCCCGCCATCGTCGCGACGGACAACATGTACGAACTGGCTGCCGACAAGGACCAACTCGTCCACTTTCTGGGGTCGCTGCCCGACGAGACCAGACTGGTACAGGTGACCGGCGACGAGCGACCGGAGCCGCTCTCGCGGGTGGCCAAGCGCCACGGCGTCCCCTACGCGAAGAAGCCGCTGAAAGAGGCGGAAGCGGCCGCCAGGCTCGCCGCCGCCAACGTCGGTCAGGAAGTGTCGGCTTTCACCGACACCACCGAAGTGAAGATCGCCCGGGGTCGCTCGACTGGAAAGGGCGGCTGGTCCGAGGACCGTTACACGCGGCGCATTCACGGCGCGGTCAAGACCGAGGCGCGGGCGGTCGAGTCGGAACTCGACGCTGCGGGGCTCGACTACGAGCGAGACGTCACCGAAAAATACGGCGGCTTCTCAAACGCCGTTTTTCGAGTGGCGGGCCGGCCTCAGGACATCCCCGTCTCCACACACCGCTCGGGCGACACCCGGATCGAAATCGAGCGCGTCCAGAGAGATGGGATCGAGTTCCGGCCGTTGGCCAAGCGCCGCGACCACGTCGTCGTCGGCGTCGACCCCGGGACGACAACGGCGGTTGCCATTGTCGGCCTCGACGGCGAAGTGCTCGACATCTACTCCTCGAGGACCAGCGATCAGGCCGACGTTATCGAGTGGATCATCGAACGGGGTCGGCCCGTCGTCGTCGCCGCGGACGTACAGCCGATGCCCGAAACCGTCGAGAAGTTCCGCCGCTCGTTCGACGCGGCGGGCTGGGCTCCTGACCGGGACCTTCCGGTCGATGAGAAGAAACACCGGACTCGTCACGAGGCCTACGACAACGACCACGAACGGGACGCGATGGCCGCCGCGCTGTACGCCTTCGACCACCACGAGAGCCAGTTCGGGCGCGTCGCCGAGAAGGTTCCCCCACGCCACGAGGTCGGCCCAGTCGTCGCTCGCGTCGTCGCCGGCGAGGCGTCCGTCGAGTCCGTGCTGCGGGACATCGAGAGCGAGGACGAACCAGACGAGGAGGGCGCCAGCCACCAGCCCCGCGAACTCACCGCCGAGGAAAAGGAGATCAAGCGCCTGGAGGCCCGCATCGACCGGCTCGAAGACCACGTCGACGAACTCAAAGACACGATCCAACGGAAAGACGACCGGCTCGCTGAGAAAGAGAAACAGCTTGAGAAGGCCCGCCAGGAGGGTCGGCGAGAGGTCCGCAAGGACCGTGAGGTCACCCGACTCCAGCGACGGAACGAGGCGCTCGAACGCGAGGTCGAAGAAGAGAAAGAAAAGCGCGAGGCACTGGACGAGAAGCTGGAGCGGCTGAAAGAGCTCTGGAAGCTCGACCACTCGAACTTCGCCGATGTCTCCGAACACGAAGAGGGACTGGTCCCCGTGAAAGTCGTCGAGCAGTTCACCCACGATGCCATCGAGGCCGCCGACGAGCAGTTCGGGCTCGTCGCCGGTGACATCGTCATGTTCAGGGACGCCTCCGGCGCTGGCAAATCCACGGCCGAGCGGCTGGCCGACATCGACCCGCGGCTGGTGCTTCGCAACGAGACGCTCTCGGAGGCCGCCGACGCGGTGCTGTTTGACCACGAGGTGCCGGTTGCTCCCGCCGAGATGGTCCCCGTCCAAGAGGTCGACGAACTCGCCATCGCCCGCGAGGAGGCCGTCGAGGACGCCATCGACGACTGGCGCGACCGGGCCCAACAGCGTCGCCAGGAGCAAAAGGCCGAGATGGTCGATCAGATCATCAGCGAGCACCGGGCGGACCGGCCGGTCAGCGGCGAATAGCGCGCTCGGGGCTATTTGTCACAGTCCGAAGCGGGGGATACTTCACGACCCCACGCCTACGCTTGTCCGACAGATGGACGCGCCGCTGTGGACCGAGACGCACGCGCCGGCACTCGAAGCAATCCCCCAGCCGGAGGCCCGCGACCACCTCCGGGGGGCCATCGAGGAGCCGATGAACCTGCTGGTCCACGGGCCGAAAGGGTCTGGCAAGACCGCCGCCGTCCGTGCGTACGCCCGAGCAGTCCACGATAACCCGGACGCAGACTTCACCGAACTCAACGTCGCCGACGTGTTCGACATGACGAAAAAAGAGGTGTCGAACGACCCCCGGTTTGCCTCGTTTATCGACAGCAAACGCCGCCGGGAGTCCTCGAAAGCGGACCTCATCAACCACGTCCTGAAGGAGTCGGCAAGCTACACGCCGATGTCGGGCACGTACAAGACAATTCTGCTGGACAACGCCGAGGGAATGCGCGAGGACTTCCAGCAGGCACTGCGCCGGGTGATGGAGCAGTACTACGAAGCGACCCAGTTCGTCATCGCCACGCGCCAGCCGTCCGCGCTCATTCCCCCCATCCGGTCGCGGTGTTTCCCGGTCGTGATGCGTGCGCCAACCCACGCCGAGACGGTTGGCGTGCTATCAGATATCGTCACTGCCGAGGGGGTCGACCACGACGACGACGGGCTGGAGTACGTCGCCGGCTACGCCGAAGGGGACCTCCGGACGGCGGTGCTGGCCGCCCAGACCACCTATCAAGAGACCGGCGAGGTAACGATGGAGACGGCCTACGAGACGCTCACGGGACTGGAGGCGGACGACGCCGTCGAGTCGATGGTCGAGGCCGCCGAGGAAGGACGCTTCACCGACGCTCGCTCGACGCTCGACGACCTGCTCGTCGACGAGGGGTATGGTGCCGATGATATCATCGAGGGGCTGCTAAACGTGGCCCGCTCGCGCTACTCGGGCCAGCGGCTGGCGACGGTCCACGAACTCGCCGGTGAGACGGATATGGCGCTGACGGAAGCCGCCAACGAGCGGATTCACCTCTCGCGACTGTTGGCGGATATCGGGCAGCTGCAAGGCTGAAGTTGCCGAAGAAAAGCGTTCTCTCAGGTCGCGGCTGTCCTGAACTGTTGGCTGTACGTACGTGGAGATAATCGCCCACCCCGGGCTGGGCGATTTCTGCCGTGATGGTACAGCCGACAGTATGAACGGCATCAGTCAGTATGCGTTCGGCCGCTCTGTGACGCTAGTCGACGACCGTGATAGCACGGAGCATGTCAGAGCGGAGTTGTGGCTTCGAAATGCTTTTAGGCGCTACGACGGGAATCTATGGACAACGAACCAT
>JAQCNK010000266.1 GCA_028275075.1 Haloarcula sp.
ACAGCCCGTCGAAGCGCGTCCGCGTGTAGAGCGTCCGGTCGAACTCGGTGTACGTGTGGTACGTCTCGTAGCCGTCCTCGCGGCGGTCGATAGCTGTCACAGCCAACGCATCGAACTCGTGGTGGAGGTCGAAGGTCCGGTCGGCCGGATACGCGTCGATGGGTCGGGTCTCGATGGTGAGTTCACAGTCGACGGTTCCGAGGTCGTACCGGTACTGGTCGGCACAGCCATCGGGAAGGGACACCTCCCGCGTTCGCGGCATCGAGACCTGTCGACAGGAGGCGACCTCGTGGAACTCAATAGCCGGGGCACTGATGTAGTGGGAACTCCCGATAATGCGACAGTCGAATGCGACACCGTCGACAACGAGTGACGCCGTGGCGTACACCGATAGCTCGTCCGTGTCGGGTGCGGTCGTCCCGACACTGAATTCGAGGGTCTCGTGGTGGCTCTCAGTTGATGATGATGTCATAGTTCGGGTTGAAGATGCTGTTCGGTTCGACGCCGCGGTACCGCAACACCGGCTGCCACTCTGCGTCGGCGTACCGTCGCTGTTGGGTATCAGTCAGGTTCGACGCCGTCCCCAGGGCCGGCGACGGTCCCGGGCCGGGCGAGAAGGCGTAGAACCGCTCCCCCTGTTCGGTCTCGCTGTCTCCGTCCGTGTCACCCCATGCGTGGTACGCGACGTGGCGGTCGAAGCCGGCGGCCCGGACCGTGTTCATATAGGTCACGTAGTGTGTCGAGTAGGCGCTCCGGTCGTACCCCCAAGAGACGACAATGCCGTCATCGGTCAAGTGACCACGGAGGAGCCGGTAAAATTCCGTGGAGTACACCGGCAACATATCGTCGTTGCGCGCGCCAGGGAGGTCGAGCAAGACGAGGTCGTACTGCCGGTCGGTTGTTCGGAGGTGAGTCAGCGCATCGGTCTTGTACGTGGTCAGCCGGTCGTACGTGTAGGCGTTGTCGTGGTACTGCTCGAAGTAGGGGTGGTTTTTGGTGTATTCGAGGAACTCACCGTCGAGGTCGACCTGGTCGACTGTGACGTCGTATTTCCGGAGCCGGTTCATCGCGATGTGGTCACCACCGCCGATCAACAGCACACGAGTGTCCGGCCGGTGCGGGAGCATCCCCATCGGAGCGTCCACGAGCCCGCGGTGGTACGACTGTACCCATGAGTCACAGAGCTGGAGTTGGCCGTCGAGCCTGAGACACTGCTCCGAACGACGGGGACGGTCAGTTGCGGCCGCCAGCGTTCGATTGTAGATGACGACGCGCTGGTGAGCCGTCCGTCTCACGTCCTGGATCTGCACGCTCACCTGTCCGGGCGGGTACTGTGACTCGATGCTCGCACCGATATACGTCTCTTCGACGGCCCGTTCAGCGCTCTCGCCGGCGGCGATGACGCCGCCGTAGCTCGCTGTGACTAGCAGACAGGCAACGACAACGGGGACCGAGGGCGATTTGAATCCACCTTGGTAGGCAAACAGGAGCGCGACGACAGCGTTGGCGAGACCGAGCACGAAGATTGTCGTCACCAGCCCGAGCGTCGGGTAGAACACGAGCGCGTAGACGACAGTGCCGACCAGACTGCCGAAGTAGTCCACCCCTAGCACTTCGCTGAACGCGTCCCCGCTGCTGTCGACGAGCGTCGAGAGAAAGGGAATCTCCAATCCGGAAAGCACACCGACGACGACGATTGGGAGATGAGAGACGACCAAGACGAGTTCGGACTTCAGTGGGAACTGTATCCACGGAGCGCTGTTGACACCGACCATCAACAGGAGCCCGAGTGGGCCGGCGACAGCCAGCGCGACCTCGGTGCGGAAGAAGTTCCGCTCAGTATCGGAGAGATACCGAAAACAGAACGCGCCGACGCCAAGCGAGAAGAGGAACAACCCGATTGTTATCGAGTAGCGCAGCACCGTCCCACCAAATAGCACCCGCAACATCTCCGAGTAGATAAGCTCGTAGACGATGCTGCAGAACGCGACGACAAACGTCAGTCCAAGGAGCAACCCTCGTCTGCGGTCCGGTGCGGGCAGAGACACGTTAGACGCGCGGTGATATCTTCCAGGGGTTCTCGACGTCGTATCCCTCGCCTTCCTGGTCAACCTCGAAGTCCACTGACTCCCACCCGAAGTTGTGGTCGCCGTTCTCACTCTGTAGCTCTGTTCCAATCCGGTACCAGCCCGGCTGTTCGAGCGACATCGTGAGCTGCTGACCGGCCTCGGGGTCAGACCACGTCTGGTCCCATCCCTGTTCGAGCCGACCGACCTCGGGCGGGTCCTCGCTGTACGCCGCCGCCGTGCCGAGGTACCCGAGGCCGACTGTCGCCGGGACCGCGTCGTACTGCCTGACCTCATCCCGGTTGTCCTCGCGCCAGTCGTCATCGTCGTAGCCGTGATAAACAGCGTAGCCGCGCCGCTTGGGCGCGCTAATCCAGCCACCGGAGCCACGACCCGTGGCACCGACGCCGCGGCTGCCGCCTTTATCCCCAGCGGCGACACCGATTGGCGGTGCGACTGACAACGCGGTCGACGCGTCCACCTCGGCACGGGAGTTTACCCAGGGGTCGGATTCCAGTTCGACCGCCAGCGTCCCCTCGTTGACCGTTATCGTCTGGAAGACCGCGCTCTTGCGTGGTGGGGGACGGTTCCCCCCACCGCCGAAACTGGTACATCCCGCCAACCCGGCCGCACCGGCCGCTATTCCCACTTGGAGGAAACGCCTTCGTCGCATTAGCTTCTACATATCGTCATGTATTTTTTAATTTTTTGTATCATAACCGGCCTCCAGAACGTCACTCAGTACACCCAACCGTATCACGGGCTGTCGTCGCTGCTTCCAGATCTATCCTCGACATCAATATCGGCCCGTTCGTGGAGCGGTCCCGGCTCCCCCCGGGCCTGTCGGGCGGCCCGACTCGCGACGCGGCGGGCCAGCAGGAGCGCGATACCCGCCGAGAGTGCGAGCGCCGCGACGACGAGTCCGGCACGTCCCGAGACGACCGACGTCCCCGCAGAGACCAAATCATAGCCAACGGCGAGGACGACCGCGCCGATGCCGGCGACGACGAGATAGAGCCCACGGGAGAGCACCGCGCTCGGGTTCGGGAGCCGCGAGAGTGCCGCAGCCGGGAGCAGCCAGCCGGCCAAGCCAAGCCCCAGGAGCACCACGAGCGGGAGGTCACCGACGGCGATGACGGCCGCGTAGACGACCAGCGGGGCGACCGCGATACCCAGCGCCAGCCCCGTGAGGACGACCGCCCAGCGTGGCGTCGTCTCGCGCCCCGACTCGAAGGCCGCCGCCATCCGCTCGTCGAGCAGGTCGGCCACCTCGTCGGTGACCAGGGTCTCGCCACAGTCGGGACACGTCACGACCGCCCGCTGGAGGGTGACGCCACAGGCCGGACAGGCCAGCGGGTCGTCACTCGCGTCGTCCATGCCCCCTCATTGTGGGGCCAGGGGCTTGATACGGTCGGTTGAGCCAGTTTGCTGGTGCTTTGTGGGATCGGATTTGAGAGCTCCCGGCCATGGCGTATTACTGTACGGTCAGTTGTAAGCCATTACCGGGATTTGCCAGACCCGACCAAGCAAATCACCGGTAAATCGTTACAACCGACCGTATGACCATATGGGCCTGCTGGGGATCCGCCACGGCTAAATCGGGGCCGCCCGTCGGCTCGCACATGCGACTGGAGGAGTACTGGGGCATCGGCCCGAAGACATCCGAGTTACTGACCGAAGAGTTGGGCGTCGAACGGGCCATCGCAGCAATCGAATCGGCGGATACGCGGACACTCACCGCTGCGGGACTCACTCGCGGGCGAGCGACACGCATCCTCCGGCGGGCGACCGGAGCCGAGTCGATGGGGCTGCTGGCTACCCGGGATACCCGTGACGTGTACAAGGAGCTGCTCGACTTGGCCGAGGAGTACGCTGTCACCGACGACGCGGCCGACCGTGTTCGCGTGTTGACGCCACTGCCGACGCGTGAACAGATGGACGACCGGCTGGACGATGTGCTGACTGCCAGAGATACATGGGCCGCTCTCGGCGACGGCAAACAGCGGGCGATACTGGCGGCGTTCGAGGACCACGACGCGGGCGGCGAACGCGCCGCCGTCGAGACAGCGCTGGCACTGCAGGCCACCGGCGTGACGACAGGCGTTTTCGAGCGTGTCGGAACGCTGGACGGTGACACCCTGGAAGACGCCCGTGCCGCACTCGTCGGGCTCGCTGGCGAGGGCGACCGCGTCGGTGCGGGCGCCGACGAAGAACTCGACCGACTCCGCAAGCAACTGGGTCAGGTCGAGGACCTTGCCGCGAGCGCGCCCGAGGTAGTCGAGGCGATCAAAGGGAGCGCTCGCCGCCCCGACGAATTCCAGGACGCCCTCGTCCGCCACGTCACGAGCGAGACAGGCATCGGCGGGACCCGCGTCCGAGACGCGCTGCCCGAGGGCGCCACAGATGCGCGGGACTTCGTCGATGCCGCGTTACGAGCGCTCCGGCGGTCGCTGCAAACCGCTGTCGAGGAACGTGAGACGACTGTCGCCGAGGAGCTGAGCGAGACACTTGCGGCGGCGCGACCGACCATCGAAGCAGCGGTGACGGCCGTCGGTGACCTCGCACTGTCGGTGTCACTGGCCCGCTTCGCGCTCGCGTACGACCTCAACAGACCGACCTTCGTCGACCGTGATACCGTGGCGGTCAAGCGGGCGCGCAACCTCACGCTGGCAGACAGCGACGATGTCCAGCCCGTGACATACGCGATCGGCGATCACACCCTGGATGTCGAGCGTGCGAACAGTCCGCCCAGCGGCGACCGGGTGGCGGTGCTGACCGGCGCGAACTCCGGCGGGAAGACCACGCTGCTCGAAACGCTGTGTCAGGTGCAGCTACTCGCCCAGATGGGGCTGCCCGTCCCTGCCGAGGCTGCGGAGGTCGGTGTCGTCGACACGGTGGTTTTCCACCGCCGGCACGCCTCGTTCAACGCCGGCGTCCTCGAGTCGACACTGCGCTCAGTCGTTCCGCCGCTGTCGGGCGACGACCGCACACTGATGCTGGTCGACGAGTTCGAAGCGATCACCGAGCCGGGATCGGCTGCGAGCCTGCTACACGGGCTCGTGACACTGACCGTCGACCGGGACGCGTTAGGCGTCTTCGTCACACACCTGGCCGCGGACCTGGAACCGCTGCCCGACGTGGCTCGCACCGACGGCATCTTCGCGGAGGGGCTGGACCCGGACCTCGAACTTCGCGTCGACTACCAGCCCCGGTTTGGCACCGTAGGTAAGTCCACGCCGGAGTTCATCGTCTCCCGACTGGTCGCCAACGCCGGTGATCCGGTCGAACGCAGCGGCTTCGAGACGCTGGCCCAGGCTGTGGGTGAGGAGGCCGTCCAGCGGACCCTCTCTGATGCGATGTGGACAGACGGCGAGTGAAACAGGTCCAGCGGCACAAGCCAAGGGTTCATACTGTTGGCTGTACGTACGCGGAGATAATCGCCCACCCCGGGCTGGGCGATTTCTGCCGTGATGGTACAGCCGACAGTATCAGGTGGCTGCGGACCGAAGTAAGAGACGATGATAAAACGTTTCCTCCCGGTCGGCTACGCGTCGATGGTCGTGAGCGGACTGCTCGCCCTCGTCCTTCCAAAGCAGGCCATCAAGCTGAACGGCAAGCTCCTCCTCCGGGGATACGAGAACCCCGGCGATCTTGAACCCAAAGAGTGGTACGTTCGGTCGACCCGCATCTCCGGACTCGGGATGCTCGTCACCGGCGTGGCTGGTCTGCTTGCCGGCCAGCGCACAGAAGACGACGACGGGGAAGCGGCGACCGAACAGGCCGATGAGTTCGACGGCGCTGACGACGAGCCAGTCGAACTCGACGTGTAAACTACCCCGAGTCAACTCCCGAGGCACTCGGGTACGCATCGCCTTTCAATAGCTATACCGTCTTCTCCGCGGAGTTGTGACAACTCCCACCCACCGTGTTCGGTCCAATAATGCTTAATAGGATTTGTGCTCTCAATTAATACATGACTGTCGTCAGCGTCTCAATGCCCGAATCGCTCCTCAAACGTATCGATAATTTTGCCGACGAACACGGCTACACCGGCCGGAGCGAGATTATCCGCGAAGCTAGCCGGAATCTCTTGGGGGAGTTCGAAGATAAGCGTCTAGAAGGCCGCGAACTGATGGGTATCGTCACCGTGCTCTTCGACTACGACACAACCGCTGTCGAGGAGAAGATGATGCACCTACGCCACGAACACGAGGGGCTGGTCGCCTCGAACTTCCACAGCCACGTTGGCGAACACCGCTGTATGGAGCTGTTCGTCTTGGAAGGCTCACTCGAAGAGATTTCGACGTTTGTTGGCAAGATTCGCGCGACGAAGGACACGCTGAACATCGAT
>JAQCNK010000269.1 GCA_028275075.1 Haloarcula sp.
GGTATGACAGAGAAAACATTGTTCGAGAAAGAACAGCTAATGGGTCGCGAAGCCGTCGCAGAGTACCTGCGAACGCTTGCAGACTCCATAGAATCCGGTTCCGATGTGACCTTGCGCTCGGGCGATCAGTCCGTGACGATGAGTCCGCCCGACGAGGTAGAGTTCGAAGTCAAGGCCGAGCGAGAGGGACCGACCGACGGCGAAGGTGAACTGAGCATCGAGGTGGAAGTTGAGTGGCCTGAGAACGCGAGTGATGGTGGCAGCCTGTCGATAGACTAGGGCGGCAAAATACTCGTCGTTGACCGAGGCCGGTGCTGTCAGATATGTTCCAGCAAAGTAAGTGGAAAGCGGCCGCCAAAAATGCGGCCGCTTGCCGCCCTGAATTGGTCCCCGCTGACGCTTCGGCCCTCCAAGCGAAGCGTCGATTGGAAGGAAGTTAGAGAGTGACTTAAAAGTAACGGCCCTGCAGTGATACGAGAGATATCTGTGACAGTCGTCGCAGGTAGCCACTCCTCGGAAGAGCAGCCATTGACGCTCACTGCAGGCCCGTTACTGGCTACCGTGACTCCCGCTGCTCCACTTTGTTCAGTTCGATGAGGAGCCGAAAGGTCGCCTTCACCAGGTTGGCATCGACGTCGAAGCGCTCGGCGTTCTCGCCGGCGCGGTCCATGACGGCCTGTTC
Source organism: Haloarcula sp. (assembly GCA_028275075.1). Classification (GTDB taxonomy): domain Archaea; phylum Halobacteriota; class Halobacteria; order Halobacteriales; family Haloarculaceae; genus Haloarcula. The sequence continues at coordinate 683 of JAQCNK010000269.1, forward strand.
CTGTGACTCGTCAGTCGTCGGGAGCCCCTGTTCCGCCTTGACCTGCGCGATAGTGTCGGCGACGTAGGTCCGCTGAGCGATTTTCTCGACGATTTCTCGGTCGATAGTGCGTATCTCCTCGCGCAGTTCGTCCAGCGACATCTCCTCGGGATTCGAGCTCATTGTGTTTGTGTTCCCTCCGTCTGTGTGGTCGTCAGCAAGGTTTCGCCGGGTCGTTCGTCCCAGTGCTCCTGTACTCGTTCGAGCGCCTCGCGACCGCCGACGGCGGTAAATGACGGGCCCGTCCCCGACAACGAGACGCCCTCGACTTCCGAGATTCCCTCGACTATCGGCTCCGTGTCGAAGCCCAGCGCCGCACAAAACGCCAGTCCGTTGACCGTCATGGCACGCCGGTAGTGGCCGTCGAGGGCCAACTCCGCCACCAAACGAGCCATTGGGGCGATCTGTTGGCAGCGGTCGACATCCGCGTCCGCCGAGAACGACTGCTCAGGTGGCGTCCAGACGAGTACGTCCCAGTCGACCGTCTCGCGGGAGAGCAGGTCATCGCTCTCGTTGTCAGTGACGGTGACGCCGCCGAGCATCGACGCCGAGGCGTCGTCAAACGCGCCCGTAATCGTGACACCAACGTCCCGAGCGGCCATCACGCCGAGTCGGGCCATATCCTCGCGTGTCATCCGATCAGTGGCCGCAAGCGCATCCAGCGTCGCCATCACCGTCGCGTTCGCAGCAGCGCTCGAACTCTTCAACCCGGACGCCATCGGTACGTCGCTCTCCGTGTGAACGGTTCCGCCCGACACGGCGGGTACCCCCACGGCCCCGCCGTGGGCGTCAATGACATACTCGACGCAGCGCTCGATGAGACGGGTGTCGGCGTCGGGTGCGCCCGCAACCTCGCCGGTTACGTCTTCGCGCTCCGTCGACAGTTCCACCGTCGCTGTGGTGTACTCGTCGATAGCGAACGCCGCTCCACGGCCTGTGGCCAGCGCGTTCAGGACCGTCCCGGCGGCCGGCGCTCGTGCTGAGCCTTCCATCGAACGTTTCTCCCGCCCGCCGGTATTTACTATCTGCGAAAGCGGTGATTCCGACAGCGCGCCGTTTTTGCCCGCGGGGGAAAATACAGCGGTATGAGCAACCGTTCGGACATCCCACCCGACACCGTCTCGGTAGACCTGACTGAGGACGGCATCGCCGTGGAGTATCTCGACGACCGGACCGCGTTCTACCACGGCGTCCCCACGAAAGCCGAAGAGAGTGTGACGACGGCACCGGGCAAGGACACACACGTCCTCATCACCGACAAGACGGAGACCTCGGGCATCATGGTGTATGTCAACGACCTCCGCACGCACGACGACATCATCAAGGAGAGCGGGGTTGGCCGTGTCATCCTTGAGGACGGCGAAGCGGACGAGTTGTTCCC
>JAQCNK010000138.1 GCA_028275075.1 Haloarcula sp.
CCGGCGAATATCTATCAGGGCTTCTGTCGACCCGTACAACAGTAACGGCAAAGAGTCTCGCGGCCCTACGTAGCGTATGGTAACCGTCGCCGCCGTCGCCGGACTGGTCATCATCGTGTTGGTCAACAGCGCGGTAACGGCACTGATGACACGCTTTTTCAGGGTCCGACTCAACACTCGATGGGGCGGGCTACTGTACTCGCTGTTACTCTGCCCGCTGGCCCTTCTTGTTCTGGGTGCCGTACTATCGGTCCCCATTGGCTCACTCATTGATCTGGACAGAGGGACGTTTATCACGCTCGTGGTAGTCCTCCCGCTCGCGCTGGGGATGACGTTCGATTACGTCTGGATGCCCTCGCCCGACGATGTCGAACTGGCGAGATCGACGAACTAGTCGAGAACCGCGTCTCGTACGCGTTCATAGACGGTGTCCGGGGCCGCCGTGGCGTCGACCCGGACGAAGCGGTCGGGGTCGCTATCGATGAGTCGCTCGTAGTTCGCTTGAACCTCGGCGAGGTAATCGGCCGTCTCGAACTTGTTTGTGGCACCGCTACGACGGGCGGCCGTCTCCGGGTCGAGGTCGAGATACACCGTGCGGTCGGGCGGCCGGGTCCAGGGTTCGTGAACCCGCTTGACGTATGCCAGCGGGTCGTCGAAGTGCTCGCTATCGGCTAACGTAGCGCCCTGATAGGCGTATCTGGAGTCGGAGTAGCGGTCCGAGACGACACGCGCGCCTCGGTCCAGCGCCGGGCGGATGGTGTCAGCCAAATGCGCCGCGTGGTCTGCAGTGTAGAGAAAGAGCTCGGCCAGCGAGTCGGCGCCGTCGTCCCCGATAGAGCGTCTGACGGCTTCGCCGTACCAGCTCTCTGTTGGTTCGCGGGTGAAGGTCGCCCCGACCGCGTCGTCGGCTCGCAGCCGCTCCCAAACCGTCGTCTTCCCGCTCCCGTCGAGGCCCTCCAGCGTTACGAGCATACCGGTGGGTCAACGGCCGGGTACGTAAGCCCCCCGGAGCCGCCGCCCCTAACTGTTTTCGCCCTATCTTTACGTTCACTCGGCAGCAAGGAGCCACTATGGACGTACTTGTTGTCGGCGGGACTGGATTCGTTGGACAGCATCTCTCTCGGGAACTCGACGACCGCGGCCACGACGTGACTGCGCTGTCACGTGACCCCCACGACGCCGATCTACCCGACGGCGTCATCCGAAAAGAGGGAGATGTGACCGATTATAATAGTATCGAGGGAGCGTTCGAGGGGCGCGACGCCGTCGTTTTTCTCCCTGCGCTCTCGCCGCTGTTCAAGCCCGACGGTGGTGACGAGATGCACGAGGTGATCCACCTCGGTGGCACCGAGAACTGTGTTAAGGCAGCCGAGGAACACGGTGTGGACCGTTTCCTCCAGATGAGTGCACTCGGCGCGGACCCCAACGGTTCCACCCACTACCTCCGCGCCAAGGGGAAAGCAGAGGATGTCGTGACACAGTCCGATCTCGACTGGGTTATCTTCCGACCGTCGGTCGTCTTTGGCGATGGCGGGGAGTTCGTCTACTTTACCAAGCGTCTCAAGGAGATATTCGCCCCCGGCGTGCCGCTGTATCCGCTCCCCGGAGGCGGGACGAAAGCCCACTTCCAACTCATCTGGATCGACGACCTCGTGCCGATGCTCGCCGATGCGCTGGAAGCCGACGAACACGTCGGACAGACCTACGAAGTTGGGGGGCCCGAAACGCTGAGTCTCCGGGAGGCCACGGAACTGGTCTTCGAGGCCGAAGGTAACTCTATCAGTATTATCCCGCTCCCGATGCCGCTGGCCAAAATCGGCCTCCCTGTTCTGGGCTCGCTTGGATTCCCAATGGGGAGCGATCAGTACGAGGGCCTGGACTTTGACAACACACCGACGACCAATGATGTCGAAGCGTTTGATCGCACCCCGGCGTCGTTGCGGTCGTTCCGTTCGTATCTCGACGTCGCGTAGTGCCCCTGATGGGCGGTTTCGGCTATAGACACCAGAAACACGCTTCCCACCACCTTTCACCGCCAACTGAACACTCTCGGTGTGTCTTGGGAAACATTTATACGTGCGATCCTACTTACCACTTTTAACTGGAGACCCATATCAATGAAACTCGCGATGATCGGTTTCGGGCAGGCCGGTGGCAAAATTGTGGACAAATTCCTCGAGTACGACGAGAAGACGGGCTCGGGGATTGTCCGCTCGGCTGTGGCAGTCAATACGGCCAAAGCCGACTTGATGGGGCTAGAACACATTCCCGAGGAGCATCGAGTCCTCATCGGACAGGCTCGCGTTAAGGGTCACGGCGTGGGCGCAGACAACGAACTCGGCGCCGAGATTGCCGAGGAGGACATCGATGAGGTCCAAGGTGCAATCGACAACATACCTGTCCACGAGGTCGACGCGTTCCTCGTCGTCGCCGGTCTCGGTGGTGGGACCGGATCCGGTGGGTCACCGGTCGTCGCGAAACATCTCAAACGTATCTACACCGAGCCTGTCTACGGGCTCGGTATCCTGCCCGGAAGCGACGAGGGTGGCATCTACACGCTCAACGCCGCACGCTCCTTCCAGACGTTCGTTCGAGAGGTTGACAACCTCATGGTGTTTGACAACGACGCCTGGCGTCAAACCGGTGAGTCCGTCGAGGGTGGCTACGATCACATCAACGAGGAAATCGTCCGGCGCTTTGGCGTCCTCTTCGGTGCGGGCGAGGTCGAAGCCGGCGATAACATCGCCGAAAGTGTCGTCGACTCCTCAGAGATCATCAATACGCTCGACGGTGGCGGCGTCTCTACCGTCGGATATGCCTCCGAGGAGGTGGAAGTCAACACCGGCGGCGGTGGGCTCCTCTCACGGATCACGGGTGACAGTGGCGGTGACGACGGTATAGACACGGCCAACACCACCAACCGGATCACGTCGCTGGTCAGGAAAGCCGCACTCGGCCGCCTGACCCTGCCCTGCGAGATCGAAGGAACAGAACGTGCCCTTCTCGTGATGGCTGGACCGCCGAAACATCTCAACCGAAAGGGAATAGAGCGCGGTCGAAAGTGGCTCGAAGAGCAGACCGGCTCAATGGAGGTCCGTGGCGGTGACTACCCGACCAAAGCCCCGAAGGTCGCCGCCTCCATCTTGCTGGCCGGCGTGCACAACGTCCCCCGTATCAAGGAACTCCAGCAAGTCGCCATCGAAGCCCAGGATAACATCGACGATATCCGCCGAGAAAGCAAAGATAACTTAGAGGACTTGGTCGAAGACGATGAAGATGAACTTGATCCCCTGTTCTAGGGCGACCGTTGCGCTACTTTGTATCGTAGGCTTACTTGCCGGTGCGGGCACAGCCGGTGCGTTGAGTGTCTCCACGGCCGATACTGTGCCCACGGAAACAGCCGTCGGTAGCGAGGTGTCTATGACGTACGTCATCGAGGACCCGTTTACTGATGTGCCGAGCCAGTGGACACTCGCGGGTGAAACCGAACTGGAGAACGTCAACTGGGTCGTGACTGTTTACCGGGCCGACAGAGAGAAGAGTGAGTCCCAGTACGATGATCAGTCGTTCACACAGGACCTGGATATCGACAACAACGGCGATCGGGTGGAGGTCAAACTGGTCGGAGTCGTCCCCACTGTCGGGAACTACACATACGCCTCAGAGGAGACATACACAGTCGGCGCACTCACGAGAGTCTCGGGAAACAACGAGAACGAGTTCCGCAACGACTCTGTCCATCACTACACTGAAGACAGCCAAGCGGCCCGGAAGGCAATCGATGCCGCCGGGACAGCCATCGAAACGGCTGGCGGGAACAGCGATGCTGAGGCCCTCCGACAGAACGCCATCTCCGCCTACGATAGCGGGAACTTTGCGAACGCAATCGATCTTGCGACCCAGGCAGAAAACACGGCCAAGCAGGCCCAGCAGAGCCAGCAAACAACCCAAACGCTGTTGTATGTGGCCGCTGCGGTCGT
>JAQCNK010000139.1 GCA_028275075.1 Haloarcula sp.
AGGTCGAACCGTGGTGCGGAGATGAGTACGATGAAGCCGAACTGCAAGAGATTGAGCCACGTACCCACGCGCTTGTACAGGACGGTGATGCCCCCCGCTGCAAAGCCCAGCCCCAGCACCGAAACCACAGTGAGGACGGCCACAGTGACGACGGTGAACACGTTTAGATTGAGCACGGTCCCGGTCATCAGGAGCATGACCACGAGGATAAACGCCGACGTGAGGAACGTACGGATCAGCTTTGCGACCCCCTTGAACAGCGCGACTGGCGCGAAGCCAAAGGGCGTCATGACGTGGCGCTCCAGTGTCCCCCACTGCACCTCGTTCCCAATATCGTTCGAGATTGAGGAGTATGCGCCCACCGATAGCGTCCAGAGGAAGTAGCCGACGATGATGCCTTCGATTGAGTCGGTCAGTGCCCGGCCGGCCATCATCCGGCCGCCGTAGAACAGCAGACCGAAAAAGAACAGGGCGACGACGATTCCACCGATTGCGTTGGCCGGATAGCGGATGAAGACAAGATACTCGCGGTAGAGCACCGCCCGCAGTAGCTGGAGATAGCCGGCTCGTCGTGGTGCCGTCCCGGCACCCGGGCCGCTCGCTGTCCCGGTTTCCGGCTTCCCGACGCGTGACTCGTCGGCAGTCACGGCGCTGGGCCTCCTGCCCCAGTTTGGTCTACGAACACCGATTCGAGATCGCGCTCGATGCTCCGGACCGATTCGAGCCTCACGCCGCGGTCCTCGAGTCTTGCCATCAACGCGTACAGACCGTCGCTGTCCGCTCGCACCTCGACGCGCCCGCCGGTGTCGGTGTGTTCGGTCCCGACGACTGCGTCCCGTTCGGCCAGCGCCTGAAGCAAGTCATAGCCGAAGTCCTCGCTCGTGAGTTCGAGCCAGTGGGCGTTGTCGGCACCCAACAGCGCGTCGACGCTATCGTCGGCGACGATACGCCCGTCGGTCATGATGACGACCCGGTCACAAACTCGCTCGACGACGTCCATGTCGTGACTGCTGAGAACGACTGTAAGCTCCTCTTCGGCGACCAATCGGCGCAGTTCCCGCTGTAGCGTTCGAGAACTCTCCACGTCGAGGCCCAGGGTCGGTTCGTCCAGAAAGACAACGTCCGCGCCGCCGGCAAGCACACTTGCCAGCGACACCTTCTGTTTCATCCCTCGCGAGAGGTCACGGACCGGTACGTCGGCCTTCTCGCTCAGCTCCAGTCGGTCAAGTAGCCGCTCGTGGCGGTCCGCGACCGAATCGGGGTCGACACCGCTTACCGCGGCGAAGTAGCGGAGGTTCTCTCTAACTGTGAGACGCCAGTAATCGTTGCGTGCCCCCTCAAGCATCGCGTCGACGCTGGTGTAGGCGCGCCGCGGCGACGCCCGGGCGTCGACGCCACCGATCCGCACCCCACCCTCGTCGGGCAGGACCATCCCCAGAATCGACTTGATCAGCGTCGTCTTCCCGGCCCCGTTCGGCCCGAGTAGCCCGACGATTGCCCCTCGCTCGATAGTAAAAGAGACTCCGTCAACCGCCGTCACGGCCTCGGCACCGTCCCCGAAGGTTTTCCTGATGCTGTCGATGCTGACGGCCGGTTCCTCGGTCGCCCGGTCAGGGTGGGGGTCGCTCTCTGAAGACGCCCGGCCCGCCGACTCACTCGTTTCAACTGTCGACACAGCGTCGTCGCTCGCTGTCATTAGTCGTCTTATGACGGTGAACAAAATAAGTTACCGCCAAGCACGCCCGCTACTTCGCGAAGTAGCTAGTAAAAACGCCCGAAAAGAAGCCCGATATTCCTGCAGTCAGTGCCAGGTCGCTCAGATTCCACGGCCCGTCGCCGTCGTCGGCCATCCAGACGGTCATAGCGACACTAATTGCGAGCGAGACGACACCGTTGATGAGGTGTTTCTTCCACTGACCCATAGCGGGTCAATACGCAGCGGTCCGTATAGAGCTTTCCGCCCGGACAAACGCTCATACGAGTTATTGTAGCTGTGGACAGGTGGTTGTCCGACCTATTTTCACGAAGCTATCACGGATCTGGCGAGCGGCGCCGGTTGGCGAGCGGACCGCGCTCCTCGAGTCAGACTGCCGGATCGGGGGGTTCACCGCGAGTGATCTCAGCCGTCACAGCAAACGGTGTACTGCACATCACCGTCCAGCAATTTCTCGTGCCCGCGATGGGATGGCTTCATTGCGTCTCGGGCCTTCCGTTCAGGTGAATGCCCGTCTATCCCTCGGTTCGCGACCACGCCGTCTCCCTGTGCGAGCGGGCCGGCTACGACGTGACGGTCCGCCCTGAGCGGAGCCTCGACGGCCCGCCCGCACTGGCCGAACCGACTGCTGACGCCGTTGGTCTCGTCGACCCCGAACAGCCACGCCCGGTCGCAATCGAGCCGCTAACAGAGGCCGATATCGGCCCGTCGGGGGTCGTGCCTCGCTTCGCCGACGCGCTGCGCGAGGACCGCGACTGTCTCTTTGTCGTCCCCTCCACCGAGGACACCGGGACGACGCTCACACAGGTCCTCGCTACTGTCCTCGGTGAGCCCGCCTGTGTCGCAGCCGACGCACCTGACGGACGGCAGTTCTACAAGGGACCTGACCGGGTACCACTCTCCGATGGCAGCTACGCCTGTGCCCGTGCCCCCGCGTCTGATCTGCAGTGGCGCGAGGTCCGGGTCGACAACGGCCGGCCCCGGCTGGAACTCTCAGTCGGCACCGAGATCGTCGCCGTCTTCGAACACGTCGACGCGCTGGCCGCGCCGGGCCGCCACGCATTCCAGTTCGCCTACCGGCGAGCCGATGACGGCCGTTTCGAGGTGACTGCGGGTGACGAGGTCGTCGAGCGGTTCCCCGGCCCGACGGCGATGCGCCGGGACGGCTACGCGCCAGTGCCGATGCCACTGGTCCCCGAACATCTCCTGCCCGACGGCGCTGACCACACCCGGTGGGCCGTCTGCCAGCCCGACGGCGGCGCGGATATCCTGACTGCGGCCGGACTCCACGCCTGGGCCTAATACTGGTGGCTGTAATGGCTGAGAGCTGAGCTGACTGCCCGTACACGTCGGAGCGATCAGGACACTCTGTCTCCCCGGTAACGGGAAGTCCTAACTACACCCTGGGCGTAGCCAGTGGCATGACTACCGAGGACGCCCAGTCGGCGGCCGGCACCGCCGAGGGGCAAGGCCCCGTCGAAATCGACGAGGAGATGGCCCGCCATCTCGCGAACAAGCGTGAGGAACTCTTCGAGAAGTTCGGTATTCGCGACGAGTTCCCACCCGAAGTGCTCGATGAGGCCGAGGCCCGAACCGAGGATGTCCACGCGGAAATCCAGGGCGAAATCGACGAGCGCGAGGACCTCCGGGAGATGACGACGTGGACGACTGACCCCATCGATGCACAGGACTTCGATGACGCTATCTCGGTCGAAGAGCGGGACGACGAGTACGTCCTCTGGGTCCACATCGCTGACGTGACCCACTATGTCAACCCGGAGACCACGATGTGGGAAGAAGCTGTCGAGCGGGGCAACACCGTCTATCTCCCGGCGTACACCATTCATATGCTCCCGCCGGTGCTTGCCGAGACGGTCTGCTCGCTGGTCCCCAACGAAGAGCGCCTCGCCCACACCGTCGAGATGCATCTGGACAAAGAGGATTTGGGCTACGAGACGATTGAGATCTATAAGTCCGTCATCGAGAGCGACGCCCGACTCACATATACCGAGGCCGAACGCGTCCTTGACGACCCCAGCAGCGCCGACGACCTGCTCGAAGACACAGCTGTCGACCTCGCGGAGAAAACGGAACTGGTCTGGGAGCTTGCCGACCGGATGCACGAGCAGCGCAAGGAGGAGGGGTCACTGGTACTGAACCCGGCCAGAGACCGTGCCCACACCATCATCGAGGAGTGCATGCTGAAAGCGAACAAGGCCGTCACGCACGAGCTGATGTGGTCACGCGGGGTCGAAGCGATGTACCGGGTCCACCCCCAACCCAGCCCCGATGAGTGGGATGAGGCGCTGGTCGAGATTCAGGAGCTCGACGGTGTCTCGATACCGGGGTCTGCGTGGGACGACCCGCGAATGGCGGTCAACGCCACGCTAGAAGACGCACCGAGACGCCAGTTGGACAAGATCCAGTGGGCGGTGATGAAGGTGATGCCCCGCGCGAAGTATATGAACGACCCTTTCGGGGGCCACCACGCGCTGAACTTCGAAATCTACGGCCACTTCACCTCGCCAATCCGGCGGCTCTCTGATCTCATCAACCACTGGATCGTCTACAGCAACGACGTACCCGAGGATCTCGTCGCGCTGTGTGACCGCGCCAGTGACCGACAGAAAGACGCCGAACAGTGCGAGCGCGAGTACAAACAGTTCCTCGAGGAGGTCGGGCTGGACCCGTCGGCAGTGAACAATCGCGGCATCGAAGTCGTCGAACCCGAGTAAGTTAACCCCCTTCAAGCGTTCTCAGGGAAGTGTTCGTGACTCCATTCGAGCAGTGCCTCGATAATGGGCCCGAGATCCTGTCCGGCAGGCGTCAGCGAGTAGTTTACCCGGACTGGCTTGTCATCGATCACGTCGCGGACGACCACGCCAGCGTCCTGCAAATCATTGAGCGCTTCCGACAGCATTTTATCCGAGATACCGTCGATACGGTTTTTTATATCGTTGAACCCCAGCGCCCCTTCGGTGAGAAGCGTGTGAACCAGCAGCGGGTGCCACTTTTTCCCCAGTATATCGGTGGCCCGGTGGAGCGGGTTCTCTCCGGCGCTGACACCTGTGAGGTCCCCGTGCACAGTCATGTTCTGCTTATTTGTGCGGCGAATAATATAGCTACGGGCTGATGGAAAAATGCTTTGACCTTCACGACCGCCACGCAAAACGTGAACCCGCCGACGCCAGCGATTCGAACGAACAGCCTGCGGAAACGGTACGGTGACGCCGTCGCCGTCGCCGACCTCGATCTGACTGTCGAGTCTGGCAGCGTTTTCGGTTTTCTGGGCCCAAACGGAGCGGGAAAAACCTCGACTATCCGTATCCTGGTGACGCTGACCGAACCGACCGCAGGTACTGCTCACGTCGCCGGGCAGCCGGTCAGCGATCGGGGGGCCGTGGTCGAACACATCGGCTTCCTTCCCGAAGAGCCGCCGCTGTACGACGAACTCACTGGCCGCGAACAACTGGAGTACATCGCCGGGTTGCGCGGCCACGAGGACTGGGACCGGGTAGAGTCGCTGCTCTCCCGATTCGACCTCGCCGAGGACGCTGACCGCCGAGTCGGGACCTACTCGAAGGGGATGAAACAGAAGCTCGGGCTGGTCCAAGCGCTCGTCCATGAGCCCGAGGTACTCTTTCTGGACGAGCCCACCAGCGGACTCGACCCACGGGCGGCTCGAACGGTTCGGGACACTATCAGCGAGGTGGCCGCCGCTGACACCACCGTGTTCATCTCGACACACATCCTCCCGGTCGTTGAGGAACTGGCCGACACCGTCGGAGTGCTGTACGACGGGGAACTCGTCGCGGAAGGCTCGCCGACCGAACTGACAGCGGACGTCAAGAGCGGATCAACACTGGAGGATGTGTTCCTCGAAGTGACCAGCGCGGACCGATGAACTGGCCTGATCGGACCCGGGCCGGTCGTATCGCCCGGATCGAGTTGCGCCGGACGTGGCGCTCGCTGCGAACCAGCAACAGGGGTCGCCTGCTGTTGGCCGGCGGGGCACTCATGCTAGGGCTGTACAGCCTTGGCATCGCCGGAGCGGGCTACCTCGGGGGTAGCTCAATCCACAGTGCTACCCCTGGTGACATCAGGCTCGTGACTACCGGCGTCGTGGTCGGCCTGTTCGGACTGACCGGCTTCACCGTTCTCCAGCGGACGGTCAA
>JAQCNK010000285.1 GCA_028275075.1 Haloarcula sp.
GTCGTCAGCTCACGAACGCAATCCTGCAGGTCCTCGACGGAGTGGTCGGCTGCGAGCTGGTTGATGCGTCGCCACTCGAAGTACGCGTCGTTGCGCTCGTAGGTGGCCGGATGGCTGTCGTGCCGGGTGACGATGCCGAGGTCGTCGAACCACCCCAGATACTTCCGGGCGGTCTTGGGGTCACAGTCGGCGGTGTCGGCGATCGCGCTCGCCGTCGTCGGCTCGCGGGTCTGCAGGATGGTGCCGTAGATGCGCTGTTCGACGTCGTCGCTGCTGAACGGCTCCTCGAAGGGGGGCGGCCCATCGGCGGCGTCTGTCTCGGACATATTCAGGATTGCAACGCGAAGGATATAGTTCTTACTTCGCGGAATAGTTTCCTGAAGTACAGTCTCCCCCCGGTAGCCCCCGTTTTGCGGCGAGATTGAGCGTAGTTAACCAACAAATAGCGCGATATAGCGAGTCTGTTGGTTAATCTTCTCGCTCACAGAATCAGAACGCTCGAGAGAGGTTTTCGGATGGCGGTGAAGCGGCGCCGCTACTAAGATTGGCCACCGAAGAATCGATGCAACAGCGAGGCTGGCTCTGAGTCATCACCGGTCTCGATCGCAGTACTGGAGTCTTCCTCGTGGGATTGCGCAGTCTCCTGATCACGGGCTGCGAGTTCGTCGGTGAGGCGCTCGATCTCTGTTTCGAGGGTCTCGATCCGCTCAGTCTTCTGTTCGAGTGTTGCCTCGAGTTCGTCGACGCGCTCGCTCAACAAGCGGTTTTTCTCCGCCAGATACGCACGACTCCGGTCTGCGTCGTCTGGCGTACTACCAGCAGTGACCCCGTCAGGTTGGCCGTGAGAATCTTCGGTATCGCCGCCGGCGTCCGGGTCGTAGAACTCCGACGTGGTCGCAATCGCTCGCTCGATGGTCTTCTCGCCGTACGTCGATCCATCAGCGTAATGGACCTCGTCCCACTTCTCGCGGTGGAGCCCTGACTGGCGGAACAGCTGTTCCATCTGTGCCCGGTCGCCGCCGGTCCAGAACGCTAACAAACAACACAGCGCCATATCGGCCTCGGACTGGCTGTCGTACCCGACCGTGTTCCCGTTCCAGAGCCGCTCGAACTTCTCGCCGTTCGATGCGTTTCGCGCTTTCTCGAGGAGATCCTCGTCTTCAAGTTTGACGTCAACGTCAGCTGCACCGGTCGTCGGTGACCGGGCGGCAGCGCCACCACGCTGTTCGGACTCGGCTGCTGGTTCAGTGTCGGTGTCCTGGACGTACTCGCGGTGAATCGCCGCGAGCGCGTCCTGTCGGCGCGCAACGCGACCGGGAGTCTCCTCGACGTGGTCGCCAGTGACGGTGAAAAACCGTGCCGTGTCGTACAGTTCGATGCTCCCCCGACGATTCCGCCCCTCCGGAAGTTCGCCCCTGATGAGCACGTGATAGCCGGTGCCGGACGGCGACACCTCCGTATAGGAGTCGAGTCGTTCGATGATATCCTGTGCGACGTCGTCGACGTCGCCGGTTTCCGGATCGCGACAGTCGTCCAGGTCAATGCCGACGATGGGGTCGTCGTCGGTAAACACGAACCCGACGCCATCAGCGTGCTCCGTCTTAGTGTACTCGAGTGCCGTCTCGAAGTTATCCCACGTCTTTTGCTCCGTCGACGACGCAAACCCGCCAGCCCCCGGCGTCACTGGAATCTTCGTTGGTTTCCCGTCTCGATCTTCTTCGCGCCAGCACACCCACTGCTCGATCTCGCGCAACCTATCCGGGACCGCTTCACTATCGATTGCGATATCAGCGTCCATCAGTGATTCCTCCGTGGACCACTGACTGAATCCAGCGAACAAACTACATCATCTTCTCGAAATGTCCTTCGACTACCGGCACCCTGTCCGATCTGCCTGTCCCCGCACTGTTCTGCGGATGCAACCCAGTGTATATTAGTTGGTTTTGGTGGCCGGTATTGGGTGGACAGTAGCCAAGTCATGCGATTTTGCGTGGACAGCTGTGTCCATGCAGTTCGCCTGGCTGTCCAGTCTGCGTGGACAGATGACTGAAATGCCGTATTCTGGGCAGATAAGAGTCTATTCCGGGGAAAAGCGTGGGCTGTCTCCCATTGCAGTTGGATGCCCATTGAGCCGCAATTATACTGTTTCATATTTCTGGTATAATTCATTCTTCGAGCAGTCTGTTCCCCTTCTCTGTCAGGGTGAGTCCGATATAGAATTGGACGCGCTCACCGTCCACTCTGGACCGGTCGCTGTCGAAGTCGACTGTGTCCCGTAACTTCCGCGTGAACCAACCTTTGTTTGTCCCGTCAATATCGTGCTGGTCAGTCCACTTTGAATATGCCTGGAACACGTCCTCTTGCGGTACTTTGACGCCATCGGCTTGCCTGACGTACATCGCGGTGAACGCTTCAACGCCATCGCCATCCGGATCGATGTCCACCGACTCGTCTGTCGCCGCCGACTCCGGACCATCCGTATCTACTGGCTCCTCGTCGCTCTGAGCATTCGTCGAACGTTTCGACTGGGCTGCGTTATCGGTGGGGCCGTCCAGCCATAGCTCCTCGTGGTCCGGCGATTCAGACAGTTCGTGCGTCTCGCCCTGTTGGAAGCGTGTGGGACTGCCGTCTGCTGGGAGGATCAACACGAGGTAGCTGTCGCGCGAATAGTCTCCGTCTGGCAGATCGACGTCGGGGAGGAACGGCTGTTTGATCGGTGTCCACTCCGCCTCGAACGCGTCTTTCGAGTCGTACGTCTGTGTCTCACCGGGTTTGTGGACGGTATACTGGCCGGATTCACGGTCGTGACTGTAGTACGCTGGCACGTCATCCTTTGAGAGCACCCCCTCGTCTGGAACGCGGGCGAACTCCCTCTCACCATCCGACAAGACGCGCTTCCCGTCTTCGCGCCGCCAGACTGTCCGGTTCGTATTGGACGTATAAGCTCGAACGGCGGTGACGCCACCGTGGGCTGTTGCGCCACCGCCGAAGGTCACGGACTCGTCACAGTTGTAATACTGTTCGGTGCCGTCCGCCCGCTCTCGAAGCGGTACTGAGAGGATATTCTCGACGCGTGACGCCCACTCCGTCTCGGGGTCGCCTGGCCGGACGACGAAGATTGGGATACGATCTGTGTCGTGCGCTCGTTTGAGGTTCTGCAAGACTTTCGCGGGGCGATCCGGTGTCGTCGTCTCGGCCTCGATGTTGAACACGACATCGTGGTCAGGATGCGTCGCGATGGCGTCGGGTTGCTCGCTGCCGTCCTGTTTGAGGATATCGACACTGAACCCGCGCTCGGTGAGCGCCTGCTCGGTCTCAACGAGCACTGCATCGTGGTCGGACCCGCCTGCCGACTCCACTCCGCCTGTCTTGGGCTGGACCTCCGCTTCGCCCTCCTCGGACAGTCGTGCCACGATATCGCCGTCCTGTAACTCAACGTCGATCAGCGGCGACGCGTCACGCACCTCTGGCAGGTCGTCGTCCGCATACTCAATGTCAGGATGGCTGTTCTTGAGGCGGATCGAGAGTTCCTCGTCGACATCGACGACGTCTACCCAGCCGTTCTCGTCTCGGATGCCCTCCCGCAACTGCACTGCTCGAACCGCCTCGGCCATCGTCTCGCCCAGTATCTGCGTTGGGTTCGCTGCTTCGTTGGCGTCGCTGTAAATGAGATTCTGCATTATCTCCGCGTCGGTCAGCGGGTCAGTCCCGTATCGATCCAAACTTGCCTCGATGATGTCGTCGACCGCATCCGATGACCGTAGCGGGGGATACGGCGGGAACGTCCGGAGGAGGACCGGTTCGGAGTATCGACCGCCCTCTAACGGGAGCTTTGTCCAGGCTTGGTACTGATCCGTCGAGGTCAGGTCCTCCGCCGTATAGTCACGGAACCGCTTCATCAGCAGCTGGGCGTCGTCGACGTCGTTCACGGAGAAGGCGATGAGGTTATCGCAGTTGTTCTGCATCGCCTTACGCGTGTCCTCGTCGAACTGTGAGGGATACTGCGAGGACAAGGTCACGGAGAGGCGCATCGACCGGGCGCGAGCAAGCATCGATTCGATATCGAGGTTTTCACTCGCGATGTCGTCGAACTCGTCACAGAGCACGAAATACGGCTCTGGATCGGTATCACGCTCGTAGGACCGTTGTTGGATGACACTCCAGAGGTTCCGCATCACACCGAGCGTGACCATCTTCTTGATGTCCGTGTTCTCGACGGGCGTGCGAACGATGACGATCCGGTCGTTGTCGATGATGTCGCGGAAGTCGATGGTACTCTCGCGGTGGGAGATGATCCGCCGGATGACCGAGTTTTCGACCCACGACTTGATGCGTTTGAGCAGCGGTCGGATCGTCTCGTCGTCCATCCGTGCAATTTCGAGACAGAACTCTCTGACGTACGGATCGTCGACATCGTAGGCGAACTCCTCGCGGCGCTCGGCGTGCAGTAGCGTGAAGTACATATCGATCACCGAGAACGGCTGGTCGGACTGCATCATCGCCCGGCCCATCGATTCGGTGATCGACTCCATGTTGATCCCCCAGTACTCGTCCGTATCGAAGATCGCTTTCAGGTTCTCGATGCGATTCTCGATCTCGTTTTCACGCTCTTCTTCAGTGTCGCAGTCGGGGACTTCGAGGAAGTTCAGCCCGACCGTCTTGTCGTGTTCGGACGAGCCAGGTTCGATCCAGACGACGTCGTCGAGTCGGTCCTCGGGAAGCATCCGCAGCAGTTCCCGAGAGTCGCGGCCCTTCGGGTCGAAGTAGACGAATCCATACCCTGAATACGCCCACTGGACCATCATGTTCAGCAGTTCCGTCGTCTTCCCATAGCCGGTGGTGCCGGTGATCCAGATGTGGCGGAAGAGTGACTCAAACTGGAGCGGGGCTTCACGGAACCCCCGTTGAGCGTCCTCGTCGTACCCGATCCACAGCGGCGATGGCGCGGTATCGACGCCCGATTCAAGCATCTCACGAACATGAGAGCCAGCGACAGTGCCCTCGTTCACCGTCTCGGTGACGACTGGTTTGCTGCCGACGTAGTCCGTGTCCTGCTCGGTGATGTCGTACGACTCGCCGAGGAGTGACTGCGGATCTCGACTGGTCTCGAACGTTGTATCCCCGCTGGTTGCACCGTTTCCGTTACCTCTCGTCTCCGTTGGGGAATTCGCGTCGTGTGATGCGCTGGATGCGTCTGCATCTGACGCAGTGTCCTGGTCCTCGTCGCGACCGAAGAAGCGATCAAACACGATCCTCCCCTCCCAGTTCGGTCGGTCGTTCGCCAGAACGTTGTCTGACCTCTGTGTCTTCGTACTGATCTGTATCGGCGGGGACGCGGTCGCCGCGCTGGGTGTAGCGCCAGTCGATGTTCGGCGTCTCGATTTCGTTGTTCGGGATGTGAGCGACGCCGGCGAGTTCGTCGACGGTCATAATCATGCGCCGGTCGGTCCACTCGCGGTCAGCCATCTGAGAGACGTGCTGGCGGAGCTGGCTCGCGCGCTTGCTGTCCTTGCGATGCCACACTGGCGTATCGTCGAGGCCCTGCTCGGTGATGGCGTTGTAGTACTTCCTGAACATTCCGGCGACCCCACGGGCACGCGCCTCCGCTTCGTCTTTGTCCGTAGACGCTGCAAGGACGCGGATGTTGACGTGGAACGCCTGCTGGCCACGTTGCTGTTCGATAGTCTTGGCGGCCTGCTTGTCCTTCTCGCTCGCTGGTCGCGTCCGAGGATTCAGCCACCCGACTGAGGTTCCCTGTCGGAGTGCGTGGGCGAGGTCGTCGACGCTGTTGTGCTTGAAGCGGTCGCCGTCCGTCCAGGATTGCTTCGCCGGGCGAAAGACGACTTGCGTGACGACTGTGCTGTCGTCGAGGGAGAGCATTTCGCTCGTGATTTCGCCGTAGGGGTCCGTCGCCCATTCGTCGCTGTTGTGGTGACGGATCGGATAGTACGGGAGTTTCTCCATCTTCAGCCACGCACCAGCGACGTACTCATCGTGGTCGATCACGGGGAAAGCAGCTCCACCGTCGACGGGGAATACCTCCGAATTCGCGTAGTTATTGCCGACGCGGCGGCGGAACTTGTCGGCGGCCGCTTCGGTCGCGGCGTGCATGAAGAATTTGACCTTCCCCTCGTCGAACCAGACCTCGAAGGAGTGGTGGTTGCTCGTGTTCTTCCCCCGGAAGTTCGTCGTCACGTCGTGAACCGACTGGAGGAGGCCAGCGCCGTCGACGACATCTTGATTCTCCTTGAACGGCCGAATCCGGAGCAGAATCCCCGGCGCATCCCGCGCGTGCTGGACGAGTGGCTCGTCGATCGGGAGCTGTGTGGCGTCGTACTGTGGGTTGCCCCCCAAGAGCCCATCAAGCATCGTCACTCACCTCCTCGTCGGCCTGGCGTGCGTCTTCACCGCCGTCAGCGAGCGGGGACGACTCCGCCGTGCCGTTTCGCTGTGCGTTCGCAACAACTGCGTCGACGATCTCCGCCTCGGAGAGTTCTCTGTCAAGCAGTTGGGTTACTTCTTCCTCGCAGAGGTCGTAGCGGCTGGTCAGCGCGTTCATTTGCGCCTCGTTCTCCACGAATGCCTCGAAGTCGACCAACTCCTCAGACTGCTCGCTGATGGCCTGCTGGATGAACTCCTGATCCGCTGGTTTGTAGTCGATGACGCGTTTCTCGAACGGGTCCGCAACGATGTGCAGTGGATACGTCCCGTGTTCCTCGACGCGAACGAGCGCCTGGCTGTAGCCGAGGTCCTCCTTGCCGGCGTCGGCACCACGGACGTACTGGCGTTGCTCGCGCGTCAGCCCGATCTTGTCGGCCGTCTCGTCGTCCAAATCTGGCAGTTTATGGAAGACCTTGATCGGACACATGCCGAGAATCTTCTCGGCCTGGTCGGTCTCGTAGAACTCCTGGGCGGTCTGGGAGAGCAGCACCATCCGAAGGCCGGCGTGGCGCTGGTGGCGGAACGCCGTTTCGAGGAAATCGAGATTCGCCTGGTCCTCGAAGAGGTAGTGGGCCTCGTCGATAGCGAGTTCGACGTTCCGGTCGGTCTTCTTCGCCTGCTGGTAGACCGTCGACAACAACAGCTGCATCAAGAAGGTCTGGCGGTCGATCCCCGACGCACTACCTTCGATCTGGCCGAGGTCGATGTAGACGACCTTGTTGTCGCCCTCGAGGATATCGACTTCCGAGCGCTCAGCGAGGTTGTCGTACGACCCGCCCTCACGGAACGGCTGGAACGCGATTGCGAGTTCATCGGCGTACTGTGCGGCGCGCTCGCGGGCCGATTCGGACGCGGCGATATTGTGCTCGTCGGGGTTCTCCGCGATATCGGCGAGAATCCGATGCACGTCTGTCATCGTCGGCGAATTCTCGGGCGTGTGCGTCGCGACGTCGTCCTCGACGACGCCTGCTTGGCGGTAGGTCTCGTCGATGACGTACGAGAGGACGCCTGTCTCGGTCCCGAGGTCGATGTCGCGAGCGGTCAGGAAGTTCTCGAGGACTGCGTACACTTCGTCTTTCTTCGCGGACAGCGGCGAGATGCCGTCATCGGCGTCGAGGACCTCCTGCGGTGTCTCTCGGATCTCCAGCGGGTTCAGCTGTGTATCGCCACCGACCGTGATCGTCTTCGCATCCAGGGCGTCGGCGATACCCCTGAATCCACCGACTGGATCGATCATCACGAGCATCGTGTCCTGCTGGCGTTTCATCATCCGCAGGTGGCGCATGATGTCGCCGAACGTCTTGCCAGCGCCGGGCATCCCGACGACGAGTTCGCTGTGGCCGGTTTCCAGATCCCACGGGTTGATCTGGACGGGCGAGCCGTTGTGGCCGTGGTAGCCGTACTCGACGCCCTCGTCCATCATCATGTAGTTCGACGAGAACGGGAACATTGCGCCGACGGCCTGGTTCGTCAGCGTCGACATCCGGTCGCGACCGAGTTCATTCGCACCGAGCGGGGAGACAGTCGCCAATCCCTTCTCCTGCCAGCGGTTCGCGACTTTGAGCGTGCAGTTCGCGGGCGCATCCTTGACTATCGAGCGCAGCCGCGTTGTCTGAGTGTCGAGTTCCTGCTTGCTCTCGGCAGACAGGCGGATGAAGACGCCGCCACGGTAGAACGACGCTTTGTTCGCCCGGACGAGCGACCGCATGAACTTCCCACGGCCGATGTCCTCCTGGAGGTCCTCGGCTTTCAGGCTGTTCGAGTCGTGCTGGTTGACCTTCAGATCCGAAATCCAGTCAGCCATCATGTCCTCAGCCGATTGGCTGTCGAAGGGGTCGAGATGGATGCTGATGTCCGTGTTCAGGTCGGTCTCTAATAGCAGGCGCTCGAATATCCCGTCGGCTGGCTCTTCGGGGAACTGCTCAATCCAGAACGTCCGAACGTACGTGTCGTCGTTGATGACGGCATGGGTCGTCTCCCAATCGACCGACGTCGGCGCGATTACCGACTGGTGGAGTGTCGACGTATCGTCGAGTCGATTCGCAGCGGACACATCGGTCGTGTCGGCTGAATCTGTCTCTTCACCGTCGTCCCCATCGAGGTCGTCGACGGAGACATCCCATTCCTCGCTCTCTTGGTCGTGGCTGTTGGTCGTCGCAGTCTGCCTCATGGACTGGCCGTCGTTCATCGCGTCGACGACGTCGTCCGGGTCGGGGGTCGCCGGTACGTCGTCGCTGATGCCGTGGGCGACGACCGGG
This sequence comes from Haloarcula sp., assembly GCA_028275075.1. Taxonomy (GTDB): domain Archaea; phylum Halobacteriota; class Halobacteria; order Halobacteriales; family Haloarculaceae; genus Haloarcula. The sequence continues at coordinate 8,700 of JAQCNK010000285.1, forward strand.
AACGTGCCGATCGCATCGGTGATCTCCCCGTACTCTTCGGTGTGTCCTGTCCAGTATTCTTTCGTGACGCGGGTGAGGTCGTAGGCGTCGACAGGATTCATCGAACAGCGGTAGAGCGACGACCCACCGCGACGCAGTTGACCGAGCCGGGATTCCAGCTTGTCTTCCTTGAGGCGGTCGCGTTCGGCTTCCGAGAGGCCGTCGGACTGGAACCGGCCAAACACACGTCCTAGAACAGGAATGTCGGCGAGGTAGGCGAGGACGCTATCGCCGGTTTCGTCGAGTTGTTCGACATCCTCGTCGCGGACGGCGGTAATGATGTAGTACTCGCGGATGGTGGTGGTCTCGGAGTCGATGTCGCCGTTCTGGTCCGTGTTCGTGGTGATGTACTCGTCGAGTAGCCGTTTGAGGACTGGCCGAGAGCGGACGTCGGCGTCGCCGAGACGACGCTGGTGGTCGCGGACGACGTCGTCCTGGTCGACCTCCCGGCTGGTGATGTAGAACTTCACGGGGAAGTCGATGGTCGCGTTGACGAACTCGGAGAGTGAATCCACGGCTTTCGCCCACGCGTCGTCGTCCTCGAGGGCCATGTTCGCTGGCTCAACCTTCATCGCGCCGACGAGCGCACCGTCGGAACGCTCGATAGCGTGCGGAAAAACCTGGCCTACGCGGGTCAGGTAGCGGACCTCGCTGTTGTCTTCGCCGTGCGTGTACTCCTTGTTCTTGACTGCCCAGCCGAGACGGGCCGCGAGCCACTCGGTGAGCCACAGGTAGGAGGGTTTGACCTTGTGGAGCACGCCGAGGACGAGGCCGAGCATGAGGCCAAATCCGAGAACGGGAATCGTGAAGGCCGCCGGGACCAGCGCTGCGCCGACGAGCGTGATGAATGCAACGCCGACGAACAGCATGATCTCGCCGATTGTGTATCCCTGGAAGAAGGCGGTCGTACCGCCGAGTGACTTATGGATTCGTCGGGCGCTATACTCCTGGTCGTCAGTGTTCGTACTCATGAATCATCACCATCGTGAGACCTTCTCTTTCGTTTTCCTGAACGCCTGCTTCGACCGGGCTTTCGCCGCCTGTGATGTCCGACTGGCGTCTTCTTTGGCCTTGTCGCGCATCCGGCCGGTTTTCGACTGCCGCAGGTTGTTGTAGCGGCCTGCGTGCCACTTCGCGGACTGCGCGGAGGACCCGAGTGTGTAAGCGTTCGAGTCGCCACTCCCGAGTTGGGATTGTCCGCTTTTCGTCACCGGGCCAGCTTTGTTCTGGGCGTATCCTCGATGTACGTTCCGAGCACCGCGAACAGATTTTCCAGCACCGGACTTCGCTGCTGAGGCGGCAGCCATCGGATTCGTCTTGGTCGCACCGTGACGAGCGATTGTCTTGACCGCCGGAGCAGACCAGTAGACGGTCATAATCGAGGCGATACAGGCCGCCGGGATGAGCACGAGGCCGAGGAACAGTGAGAAAATTCCACTGGCACTCGCTGTAAGGTCCATCTGCCAGCCGATTCTGAAGAGGACGGCAGCAGGGAGTCCGGCAAGCACGAGCCCTGGATAGATGCCAGCTGCGCGGCGTGCGATCTCCGAGGCGGGACTGAGCGGCCACACGTCCAGCGCCCAGAAGACACCGAGTAACGGCATCAACGGCGTTAGTACGAGGATTCCCAGCCAGCGGAGACCATAGACGAGGCCGGCGACGATTAGGAGAAAGTTCGAGACGAGAACCATCACGAGAACAACAAAGAGGCCACCGACAGCTGATTCGATGAGGCTCCCGAATCCCGCCGACATATCATTAATCGGGGCGAGTGTGAGCCCCACCGCATCGATGAATTGGAGCGGGACTGATACAAGTGGGAACCAGACGAACGAACCCATGAACACAAGCCCGATGCGCCTGAGGAGACGCTTTCGTCGGTATGGACTGATCGACCCGGACCGGAGACCGATGTACGCGAGCCCAACGATGAGCAGCATTATTGTCAACGGCAGGATGTACTGGAGATAGAAATCCGCGTAGAGGCTCTCCCATGGCGCATTATCGGGAGTGCCGGCAACGATGTATCTGGAGTTTGACTCTGGCGCAGGGACGCCGGCAATCGGATTGAGAAGCGCTCTGAAAATGTCATTCGCGAATCCGAGGAATGCCTCTTTGATGCCGTTGATGACGCTCTTGATGGCGTTCTGTACCTGCTCCTCAAGCCATCCCATTTAGGCATCTCCCCCGTTCGACGTCGTTTTGGTCGAGCCAGTCGGGCCGCCGTCGACGATGGTTAGATTGCACGAGTATTTCTCCCCACCATACTCAATCGTCTGTGAATACGACGGATTCGCTCCAGCTTGGAGGGTTCCCGTGGCAGTGAGCGTCTCCGTCTCTAACTCGCCGCAATCAATGGCACCGTACACGCCGGTCGGGTCTTCTGTCTGATAGACTGGCATCCTCGTGTAGATGGTCGTCTCACCGGGTGACAGAAGCCGGTTCAGATTGGTCGTCACTGTATCCGACGCAGATACCTTTGCCTGCGGTGAATTGCGCCACTCTACTGCCGTGAGATACGTTGGTGCATTGCCCGTATTCTCCACGGTCAGGGCGGCGAATTGCTGCCAAGCTGACCCGCTCTTATTCCAGTTCATGTCTGGGCTATTCTGTGCCCAGATGACATCCGTGATCGTGACCTGGGGTTCGAGAGAGATCGTCGTCTCGCCAATAGTCTTGTCGCCAGCGACAGCGACGACGCGGTACTCCCCGAGCGTATACCCGTCTTCGGTTTCCCCAAGTAGCTGAAATGTTACCTGCGTCGCTCCTTCTTGGACGCGCCGGAGTGAGTTCATCTCCCCATTCGGGTTGATGAGATTGACCGAATCAGCCTTGGTATCGCTGGCGAGTTCGACAACGAGAGCGGTCTCGGTCATCGCGACGCGCTCGAAGGCGTCGATCTTACTTCCAGGCGGTGGCGATGTCTCGGAACTCGGGCTGTTGGTATCGGATGGAAATGAAGAACAGCCAGCGAGAGCGACGAGCGTTCCGCTGAGCCCACTGAGAACGGTTCGACGGCCAATACGCCTGTCATGGTTGGATGCGTCTGTGGTGTCGTTCATGTTCGATTTGAGAGACCGAGTAGTGCGCCATCGGACATGTAGTCGAAGCCGAAGACCAGGACTGCGAGCGGAATGAACCAGAGGATCGTCACGACGACAAGCTGGATGAGCGTCTGGAAATCGGGATAGTTTCCCGGCGTCTTTGCGACATCCGTTGCCGCTGCGTAGGGGCGATCCGTCCGCCACCACTCGGACGGCTGGTACTGCCCTCGTACGAGCGCCCCTGGATTCGAGAGCATGATGGTGGCCATCCCGCTGCTGTTGAGCGCCGCAGTCTGGTTGCGGATCGCCACGCGACCGCTGGTGACAGCCGCACCGGTCGCTGTCCCCGTGACCGTCGCACGGACGACCGCGTGGGTCGCGTTGGCGTTAGTGACCGTGAGAGTGAGGTTCGTCTCGCGGACGGTCTGCTGCTCGGAGAGAGTGACTGTTCGTGATTGCCCGCGAACGATCCCATGGACGCTGACCTCGCGGAAGGCGCTCCCGTCGAGGGTTGTGGACGTCACGGCGACCGAGTCGGCGTTCACGTACGGGCTGGCAGACTCGAGGTCGATGTTCGGCGGCAGCGACGGTCCAGTCTGCTCCGTGCCCCAGGTTTCCTCGATGGCGAGTGGGCGCTCCCCATCTTCGGTCAAGTCGGTGGGGACGTACGGTGCTTGTCGACTCGGGAAGGCGTGAATCTGGACGGGACGCACCGATGATGTCGCCCGTGACGTGTTGGTCGCGGTATTCGTGACCATCGTCTGCCAGCCGGCTCGACCGGCCGTGTAGAACCACCAGTTGCTCCGGGCGCGAACGTCGCCGTCGACTGAGACTGTCGACCATTCGGTATTCGGGTGGACGACCGCGCCGACCTGGTCCTCGCTGGTTTCGAACTGGACACGCTTGCCAGCGATATCGGTGAGCCGGTTGACGACGACGCGCTGTGACGTCGATACCGTTTTCGACGCTTCTGGTGTTTCGACATCTCGATTCCAATCCCCATCACAGCTGGTCGTTGAGGAGTTCCAATCGGGGCAGTCCAGCGTGACGTGACGCAACGTCACCGTGATGTTGGCTTCGACGGTCAGCTGCGGCGATCCTGAAAGACCGGTGTACTGGAGCGTCGCTTGGTGGCCACTCCCGCTGTCGAGCGTTCGCCCACCTGCGGAGAGTTCGACCGACTCGATCTGTGTTCGGTCGATTGACCAGCGTTCACGGTGCGATCCATTTCGATCATCCCGGGGAACGGCAACCCGGTAGTCACTGACTGTCCGGACTTGGCCGTCCGGGGCAATGTGCTGAGTTGTTCCGTTCGTATGGTGGAGGATTGTCGAGGGCTGGGCGGTAAAGATGCTGACGTACGCATCTTTGATGTACACACCATCCTCAAGGGACGCACTCTCGGGGTGGATTGACTCGCTGCGGCCGCCAGGCGTGTAATCGCCGAAATCGCCGCTGTTCCAGTCTTCGGTAGCCTGTGGCGGGCGAGCAAATGGGATGTCCGTCGACCGAGCCAGCCGATAGGCGAACTCGGCGCGGGATGAGACGTTGGTGTCGTCGAAATCGTCAATCGAGAGATTACTGTTGTCGACATCCTCCGACCAAAGCCGCTGGAAGGTACTGTTGTTCACGCCGTAGGCTGGTCCATCGGCAGGCACAGCGTCACCCGAATCTGGTGGGGTGACAGCGTTGAAGCCTCCTGCAGCAACAATGCCAGCGGTGCCACTCACGAGCAGGAGGGCACACACAGTGGCCATTGAGCGACGGGCGGACATGGTGTATTGAGCGGGGATCGTGGGGGCAGTTCGCTATCTATTCGAATTACTATCAAAATGGTTTGACACAATCGGAGAAGCCGAAGCCCATCTGGCTGCCAACCTTGTCGATGAGCGTCGGCGAGATGAGTGCTAAGACGACGATGCCGAAGCCGATCCCGGACATGACGAGTTTTTCCTTCGCATCGTTTTTCTTCTCAGGGTTGCCGCCGGCACGCATGTACGAGAGACCAGCCTTCCCGGTGTAGAAGCCGGTGGCCGGCAGGCCGAGGCCAGCGATCGCACCGAAGACGAGGTCGATACCAGTATCGACGCCCGTCCCACAGTAGACGTCGCCGACCTGACTCTGGGCAGCGGCCGGGCCGACGGCGACGACGAGGAACGCAAGCCCCATCGAGAGGGACAGTACTCGCGGGGGCGCGCGAGCGAGCGTCGCCTTGAGACGACGGGTGATCTGGGACTGGGGCGCCTTGTCATCTGTAGAGGGCGATTTAGTAGTCGGTGCGTCGCTCGCGGAATCGGAGGGTATATTCTTCATAGGGTGATTTGGTTATTAATCCCTGGAGGGGTTTGCTTCGGGCAGGGCGTTCAGGTCCTCAATGCTGGCGGTTTGCTTGAGGAGGTCGTTGAGGTCGCGGTTGGTTTCGGTGAGTCCCTTCTCGGTTGGGGTCGCGAGTTCGTCTTTCGTGTAGCCCTGTTCGCGGGCCCGGTCGAGGAGGTCGCGGAGTTCATCGGAGTCGACACCGCGGACTTCCATTTCCTCGCGGAGGGCGCGGCGATAGAGGGCAGAGGCGTTGATGTGGTCGTTCCACATCAGGTACAGATCATCGATGTCCTCGATGGTGACTGACCGTGTGATCATACGTGCGGGTATGGGTATGCACCGGCTGCGTCCCGGTACATATTGACGCCGTAGCTAGATGATGGGTATATGCCTTCTGGCCACCAATGGTGAAATAATCTAAGGTAAATTATAATAGAATGATGAGTTCATCACGGATAATAGAGTTAACCAACAAAGTGGGGGTATCGTAGGGGGACGCGTTGGTTAAGATGGCGCAGAAATCTATTCGATTTCTACGATGTCCCCACTACCCTCGTCGAGAATTTCTCGCACCTCACCCAAGAGTTCCTGACCTTCCTCGTGAAGC
>JAQCNK010000302.1 GCA_028275075.1 Haloarcula sp.
CCCGTATAGCGTGGGGGACCGCCACGGCTTTTACCCACAGCGGCGTTCCCGAACGTATGGACCCCGAGGATGTCCGTCGGGACTGGGCCGAGCGGGCGGGCAAATACTCACCGGAGTACTACGCCGACATCGGACCTAACGAGGTCAGCGAGACGCTTCGCGACGTGTTGGGCCACTACGTCACCGACGACGCCGCGATTCTGGAAGTCGGCTGTGGCTCCGGACGCCACCTCGAACAGCTCCGACGCGCGGGCTACGAGAACCTCACGGGTATCGATATCAACGCGGACGCGTTCGACATCATGGCTGACCAGTACCCACGATTGGCCGAGACCGGCGAGTTCCACGCCGGCGCGATAGAGGATCTGGTCGGGGAGCTTGATGACGGCGCCTTCGACGTCGTCTACACCGTCGAGACGCTCCAGCATATCCACCCCGACGACACGTGGGTGTTCGAGGACCTCACACGGATCACGAGTGATCTCCTGATAACGGCCGAAAACGAGGGAAACAGTCCCCAGCGGGGTCGCGGGGAGACGGCAGTCAGCTACGTCGACGACGAGTTCCCGCTGTATCACCGCAACTGGAAGACGGTTTTCTCCGAACTCGGCCTCGCGCAACTGATCCGGGAGCCGACTGATCGGGACACGATACGCGTCTTCCGGACGCTGTAACCGTTGCTAGTGCCCAGTTGGCCGGCTCAGAACTCCATGACGGCGTTCTCGGTGACGACCGAGTCGATGAGTCGCGTCGGCGTCGCGTCGTAGCCCGGATTCGCCACGTCGAACCCCTCGGCCGGTTCGAGCATGACCTCACTGCCCGGTCGGAACGTGTTCTCGAAGGTGAAGCCGCTGCCGATGAACTTCGAGGACGAACCCACGGCCGTGACGGGGACGTCGTGGCTGGCCGCCGAGGCGACGACGGCGTGGGTTCCAATTCGGTTGTACACCACGTCGTCGATGACGCAGTTCATCCCGACGAGGACGCGGTCGACTTCCTCTAGGTAGTGGCCCGCCGCACCGTCGGTGATGAGTGTCGCCGCGACCCCATCTCGCTCAGCTAACTGGCGGGCGGTTTTTCGACCGAGAAATCGGGGCCGCGATTCGGTGACGTACACGTCGACTTCCTTGCCCGAGCCCACCACCTCATCGAAGGTCGTCATCACAGTCGAGGAGTTCTCGTGGGTCAGCAACGCGTCGCCGTCATCGATCAGCTCGGCGGCGCGTTCGGCGGCGCGTTGCTTGCTCGACTCGACTTCGTCGACCACGTCTTCGATGACCCTGACCAGCGCGTCTTTCGCCTCCGCGACGCTGTCGGCATCGGACTCTTTGACGGCTTCGACGATGCGGTGCTGGGTCGTATACAGCGGGGCGTGCGAGCGGTTGGCCCGCTGGAGCGCCGAGGAGTTACGTTCGACGAGACGGCTGAAGTCCTCGACGGTGTGGCACTCCCGTTCGGTCAGCTCGCGCAGCGCCTTAGCGGCCTTGACAGCGACGATAGAGGAGCTCTGGGTCTGCATCTCCTCTATCTCTCTGACTGTTTCGTCTATCATGCACGTACATGCGACAGACGGGAATAAGGACCTTCCCCCATTCAGTCGCCGTCTCGTCGTCGCTGGGTCGACTGTCTTGGGTTCGGAGACGGGTATCAGTCAGTTCGATGGAGCCGGTTGGCACCGAGTCCGTCGTCCTCGCTCGAACGCAGGATAGAGAGCGCTGTCATGATGTCCGAGCGGGTGAGCAATCCGCAGAACGCTCCGTCGGCGTCCGTGACGACCAGCCGACCCACCGAATTGTCCTGCAGTTGGTTCAGCGCGTCCATCACATCCGTGTCGGGCGCGACAGTCACGAGTTCGGTGGTCATCACGTCGCCGACGGTGTAGGCCGCGCGCTCGACATCCCGAACGGCACGGGCGTCTTCCAGTGTGACGAGCCCGACCACCTCGTCGCTCATCTTGACGGGGTAGCCGGTGTGGCGTTCCCGGAACATCGTCTCGATTAGCTCTCGGACTGACACATCGGGCGTGACCGTGGTGACCCGGTTCGCCGGGGTCATAACGTCACGCACCGTGACACCCTCCAAGTCGGCTCGCATCGTTGTCTGGCGAGCCTCACCGGTGGCGCCGATGTAGATGAAAAACGCCAGGCCTGCCAGAAAGATGTTGCCGGCTACGAAGAGCCCAAAGAGGCCGAGAAGGACCGCAAAGACCTTGCCGACCTCAGCGGCAATTTGGGTCGCCCTCGCGTACGGTCGACGCCGGGCCAGCAGCGCCCGCAGTACCCGTCCCCCGTCCATTGGGAATCCCGGAAGCATATTGAACAGCGCGAGGGCGACGTTCATCAGCGCGAGATAGGCCAAGACGAACCGGGCGGACTCGACGATAGCCGACTCGGTGGCCGGCAGGACGGCGAAGGCGACGTAGGAGATGACGCCCAGAGCGACACTGACGATGGGACCGGCGACCGCGATGGCAAGCTCCTGCTTCCAGTCTTCAGGCATCTCGGTGAGTTTGGCGACGCCGCCGAACAGCCACAGCGTGATAGAGTCGATGGGAAAGCCGTAGCGAATCGCCACGAGTGAGTGCCCCAGTTCGTGCAGGACGACGCCGGTAAAAAGGCCGACTGCGGCGACGACTCCCAGCACCCAGACGAGGCTCCCGTCGGTCAGGAGGACAGGGTCCAGTTCGGCGCCCAGCGACCGATTCACCAGATCGGCAGTCTGCTCGATCTGGGTCCCAATGATCCACGCGAACAGCGGGAGAACGAGCAGGAAGGTCAGGTCGAGTTGGATTGGGATGCCAAAGGCGCTCCCGATTCGGAACCGTCGCATGCCTACACTACGCGCGCGACGGTGATAAGGCCGGTGTGGTCGGCTGTATTCTCCGTCCATCCGCCGACTGCGTCACGTTCATACACACTGACAGAGCCCGGTGCACGAACGGTCGTAGCCAGCGGACCGAGACGAGGCCGAGCCAGTAAAGTAGCTCCCCCAACCTAATGGTACTCGTGTCGAAGCAGGCTGCGAAGGTAGAGAC
>JAQCNK010000303.1 GCA_028275075.1 Haloarcula sp.
TGTGTTGTCATCCAGAACGATGTTGGGAATCAATACTCACCGACAACCATCATCGCTCCATTCACAAAACAGTACACGTCTGGAGACACGTACCCCTTCGAGGTTGAACTACTGGCTTCCGATACTGCTCTCGATCATGATGCAGTGGCAGATCTAAGTCAAATCCGGGTTGTCGACATCGACGAACGTGTTACAAAGAACATTGGATCTGTCCCGTCATCAGACATGGTAAAAATCGACTCGGCGATCAAAGATAGTCTCGGCATCTGACTCGGCTACCGGCCAGCCAGGAACGTCACCGCGGTGCGCTGCTGGGCGACCTCGGTTTCGAGGTGGTCGGCGAACTCGTCGATGTCGATCGCTTTCTCCTCGCGTTCCATGCGGTCCCGCACCGAGATAGTCCCCGCATCTTCCTCGTCGTCACCGATGATGAGCATGTAGGGCACTCGGTCGTCGTGGGCGACCTGAATCTTCTTGGCGACGGTCCAGGAACGGTCCTCGATTTCGACGCGGTAGTCGCCGAGCGCCTCCTGCAACTGCTCACAGTAGGGAATGTTGTCGTCGCTCACCGGGAGGATACGGATTTGTTCGGGAGCGAGCCACGGCGGGAACTTCCCGTTGTAGTGCTCGGTCAGCACCATGAAGAAGCGCTCGTAGCTCCCGTACAGCGCGCGGTGGATCATCACCGGACGGTGGTCTTCGTTATCCTCACCGGTGTAGGTGAGGTCGAACCGCTCGGGCATGTTGAAGTCGAGTTGGACCGTGGGGCCGTCCCAGTTCCGACCAAGGGCGTCCTCGAACGCGAAGTCGATCTTCGGGCCGTAGAACGCGCCGTCGCCCTCCTCGACCTCGTAGTCGATCTCCTGCTCGTCAAGGACGGATTTGAGTTGGTCCTCGGCTTTCTCCCAGATTTCGTCGCCGCCGACGCTCTTCTCGGGCCGGGTAGCGAGTTGCACAGTGTAATCGAGGTTGAACGTGTCCAACGTATCGAGGATGATGTCGACCGTCGCGAGTACCTCCTGTTCGATCTGGTCGGGCCGGACGAACAGGTGGCCATCGTCGATGGTGAACGCCCACGTGCGTGAGAGACCCGAAAGCTCGCCGCGCTGCTCTTTCCGGTAGACTTTGCCGTCCTCGAAATACCGGACTGGGAGGTCACGGTAGGACCACGAACTCTGGTCGAAGATGGTCGCGTGGCCCGGACAGTTCATCGGCTTCAATCCGTATTCCTCGTCGTTGACATCCAGGAGGAACATGTCATCGACGTAGTTGTCGTAGTGGCCGGACTTCTTCCAGAGTTCGGTTCGGAAGACGTGGGGCGTCTCGATCTCATCGTAGCCCGCGTCACGGTTCAGTTGGCCGACGTAGTCTGAGAGTTCGTTGAGGATTTTCTTACCGTTTGGCTCGTACAGCGGGAGGCCCGGGCCGGTCGTGTCGTCGATCGAAAACAGGTCCATCTCCTGGCCGATCTTCCGGTGGTCCCGTTCCTGGGCCCGCTGGCGCATTTCGAGATACTCTTCAAGATCGTCTTTGGTCGGGAACGCTGTCCCGTAGACACGGGTCAGCGTCTCGTTGTCCTCGTCGCCGCGCCAGTACGACGCCGAAATCTCAAGGAGTGCGAAGCCGCCGATTTCGCCCGTCGATTCGATGTGGGGACCCTGACAGAGATCATAGAAATCGTCCTGCTGATAAAACGAGACCGGGTCCTCGTCGGCGGCCTCAGTTTCGAGGATCTCCTGTTTGAACCGGTTGTCATCGTATCGGTCGAAGGCCCCCTGTCGGGGGACCTCTTCACGGACGATATCGTAGTCGGCCTCGATGATACGTTCGGCCTCGGCCTCGATATCCTCCAGATCGTCCTCGTCAAGGTCGACACCAGTGATATCGTAATAGAAGCCGTCGTCGGTCCACGGTCCGATCGTCAATGTCGCTTCGGGGAACTCCCGCTGGAGCGCCTGTGCAAAGACGTGGGCGGCCGAGTGACGTAGCACGTCGAGATACTCGTCGCTCTGGGGTGTGACGATGACGAGTTCGACATCCCCGGTGAGAGGGGTATGCTTGTCGACCAAGTCGCCGTCGACGACGCCCGCGACGGTGTCCGAACCGAGCCCCGGCCCGATTTCGTAGGCGACATCCTCGACTGTGCTGCCTTCGTCCATCGAGAGCGTGGACCCGTCCGGCAGTGTGACCGTGACCGTACTCATACACCACGCTACGACAGCGGCCGGGGATAAGTGTATTGAGATGCGGGCGTTCAGATGGTCGCCCCGCAACTGCGTGAGAACAGGCGCCTCGTCGGCGTCAGTCTCGGTACCGAATTAGTTCGACGTATATATCGTATGCTGCGACTCCCCCTGTAGCTCCGCGTATACGGGTCGACACTGATAGATATTCGCCGGGGTCTGGCGAGCCGAATTCTAGCAATCGTTCTGTCGACCCGTATACCACTAGATCGTACGTCTGTTCTGCCTCTGCATCAGCCGCTTCAGCGGTTGGCTCATACTGGTGGCTGTAACAAACTGAAGTAATTTGCCACTCCGAGGTGGGAAATATCTTTACGAACTTACAGCCACCAGTATCAAGCCGAAAACACAGGGCAGGCACCCATGTGGTGTGCCAACAGGCAAAACTATGTATCGTCGGGACGCAGTCCCAACACATGTACGACAGCGTACTGGTCGCAACCGACGGGAGTTCCGGGACGACGGAAACGCTCGCCCACGCCGTCTCCATCGCCCGCGACAACGATGCGGTGTTGCACGGCCTCTACGTCGTCGATCGCCGACTGGTGCTGGCCGCCGAGAAGGACACGCAGGACGACGTTCGCCAGTCCTTGGAGGAAGAAGGCGAGGTCGCGCTCGACGATATCGGTGTCAGTGGCGAGGACTCGGGACTCACCGTCGAGACGCGAATGGAAGAGGGAATTCCACACAAACGTATCGTAGACTACGCCGACGAACAGGAGATCGACCTCGTCGTGATGGGGACCCACGGACGCACCGGCCGGGACCGAGTGGCCAATCTGGGCAGTGTCACGGAACGTGTCGTCGAGAGTTCACCCGTCCCCGTGCTTGTCGTCCACATCGACTAATATGCCGGCGATACGAGTCGACACTGATAGATATTCGCCGGGGTCCCGGAGGCGAATTCTATCAATCGTTCTGTCGACCCGTATATACGCTCGAAAAGATATTCCCCAGCCGGGGTAGCGAATATCTTTACGAACTTACAGCCACCAGTATTACAACCGACCGTATCAAGAAGTCACCCAGCGGATTTATGAGGTCGACCCGCCTCGTCGAGTATATAGAGCGAGAACCTTACATGCGAATTCAGCAGCCTCCTGGGGCCGGCAGTACCCAATCGGCGGTTGATGACGGGGAACAGTGATGGCAGCCGACACTCCCACGCCCGGGACGAACGTCCTCGTGATGGCCCCTTCGATCAGCGAGGCGAAACAGACGGCGTGTCTCGACCTACAGGCCGTCGACTCGGCAGCCCACCACAACGTGTTGCACATCACCTACTCGGGCGTTCCGGGAGAACTCGTCGACCAATGGCGAGACCACTATGGGGAGTTGCCGGCGCGGATGGGCATCGTCGCCGTCGGCGGCCAGCCCGGGCAGACCGCGGGCAACGACAGCATCGCCGAGAACGTCTTCGTCACGTCGGCCAACCCAAACGATGTCACCGGGTTGGGGATGCGGCTCAACAACTATCTCAACGACCACGACGAGGACAGCCAGCTGGTCGTCTGCTTCGATTCGGTGACGGAGATGCTGCAGTTCGAGGATCTACAGCCCGTTTTCAAATTCCTGCATATGTTTGCCGGCCAACTCCGTGACGCCGACGCCGTCGCGCACTTCCATCTGGACCCCGGTGCCCACGACAACAAGACGATAAACAGGCTGAAACCGTTGTTCGACGACGCCATCGACGTGACGTAGACACCGGTTTCAGCTGTTTTGGCTCATCAAGAATCCGACACCAGCGACCAGCACGACCACACCGGCCAGTAGCAGGTCTCCGTTCCCGAACAGCGGCCCGGCCACCAGTAGCGCCCATGCGACGGCGAAGACGCCGTGGGCCATCGCGAACAAGCGGCGGCCCCGAAGAGCAAAGACGACGGTCCCGAGAGCAAAGCCAGCGGTGAGCGTGACGGCAGAGAGCGCGACAGGGCTAACGGTCAACCCGCCCACAGGAACCGGGGCGACAACCGGGGCGAGGAGAAACAGGAGGCCGGCGAGCCCGACCAGCGACCCGACAGCGACCGGTCCGGCCTCGAAGTCGACCCCGGTCATACGAGCCGATAGGTGCCACGGGACTCGCTGACCTGCCCGTTTCTGGCGAGCTTCGCTAGCGCCCGCCGGGTGTAATCAGCGGGAACGCCTCGTTCGTCTGCGTAAGCGACCACGTCGGCCTCGGTCGGCTCGTCCAGAGCACGCAGCGCCTGTATCACTGTTTCCTT
>JAQCNK010000304.1 GCA_028275075.1 Haloarcula sp.
GAACTCCTCGAGACGAGCCTCGATATGGGCGTTGAGTTCCAGGCCTGCCAGATGACCATCGACCTGATGGACTACGATGAGGACGACTTCTACGACGGCGTCACCACCGGCGTCGGCGCCGCGACGGCGCTCCAAGATATGGCCGACGCAGACATCCAACTGCTCGTCTGACGCCGGGCTGGCCTCGCCCCCGTGACGACTTCTCTACGACATCCTGTCGCTGCGCTGGTACCCGTTGTGCGTCACGCCCCGTACGCAGGGCGACGGCAGAAACTGCCTCAGACCACGACCAGCGGGAGCATCAGCGTGATACCGGCGATAACGCCACCGACCAGTTCCCGATGTCCGCCCCCCTTGAGGTTCGCACCCACCGCTAGTGCCTCAGGAATGAACTCCGCCAGAACGAGATAGACCATCGCACCAGCGGCGAACCCGAACCCGAACGGCAAGAACGCCTTTGCCCACCGAACGAAGACGAACGCGATCACCGCACCGAGCGGCTGGGGCAAACGACGAGAACACCGCAGCGCCGACCATCCGCCACTCGCTTACGCCCATCGCCCGCAGGGGGATCGAGATTGCGACACCCTCTGGAACGTTGTGGATGGAGATCGCGATCGTCATAAACACGGCCAGTACGGGTACAGCGAGCCCGAACAGCTCGACGCCCCCTGCGAGCCCGAGTTCTGCGAACGATACCCCGATGGCGACCCCCTCAGGGAAGGGGTGGACCGTTAGCACCCCCAGGATGAGTACTAGTGTCCGCAGGTCGCCCTCCGCGACCGCCGCTGATACGGTCGGGGTCTCCCCGGGTGAATGGGTCGCAGTCCCTGACGTGTCGGCGGCCTCGGCGCCAGTCGGTCGGCCGTCGGGCGGTGCCTCACTCGCCTCGATATTGGCTGGCGCCCGGGACTCCTCCGGGAGGTCGAGCCTGTCGAGTAGGGTGTCGGTGACGACGACCAGCACCACGCCGGCGACTCCGCCCGCAACGAGTAGGGCTGGAAAGCCGGTGGAGGCAGCCAACCCCTCGGAGACGAGACCAAACCCGGAGGCGGCGAGCATAATTCCGGATGCAAGTCCCCAGAGAGCGACATTCCAGCGGTCGCTGATGTCCCCGAAAAGAAAGAACGGGAGGGCCCCAAGCCCCGTTGCCAGCGCGGTCACGAGTCCGGCGATGAACACGAACGCGAGTGCCGGACCGGTCGTCATCTTGCCACCCTCAACGGTGTTCCGTGCGGGTTCTTGCGTAGAAACAGCTGTCGGCACCCGCGACAAGAGAGAGATCGACCGACCAGCCGGAGCCGGTCGCGTCGGCCGCGTAGGCGGATCCCGGGACCCATCTGACTGCGTTCGACCCTGCCACTCAGCCCCACTCTGAGTCCAGCGCGTCGAGCAGTCGATCGACCTCCTGGCGAGTGTTGACGGCGTGGACCGACGCCCGGATGGCCTCTGGCTCTGGGAGGGCACGGATGACGATGCCGTCGGCAGCCAGCTGCTCGACTGTCGCCTCGGGGTCGTCGACGGCGATAGTCACCAGGCC
>JAQCNK010000313.1 GCA_028275075.1 Haloarcula sp.
AAACACAACGGCAGTGCCGTCGCTGTGGTAATCGTTTCAACTGTTACTGTGGTCTCGGGGGTCCCTATCTGGTCCCGGATACTCGCCGTCCGCGACCAGTTCGTACAGTGATTCGGCGTCGAAGAGTGCCGCGAAAGCATCGGGGGTCCGGACGCTGACTTGCATGTGTTCTTGCAGCGCCATCCCTGTCGCCGCGCTCCCCAGCGCCTCTTCGTAGCTGAGTACGTGGGCGGCCCCACCCCGGTAGGCAGAGGCCAGCGCGGGGTGGTCGCCCTCGGGGTGGTCGATTGGTTCGCGTTCACCCTCGATTCGCTCGCGCCAGTCGCCGGCGAGGTCTGGATCGGCCACGTCGGCAATGACCGCCTGAGCGTCCGAAAGCAGGGCGTCGCTGGCCACAAGCTGCACCCAGGAGTGTCGGCGGACGTGGTCCAGTGCCGCGCGAGCAGCACCGGCACACAGCAGGTCCGCCGCGAGCACGTCGGCGTCAGCGACGATGCGAGCGGGCGAAACCTCAGCCATCGTGCTCCCGCTGCGCCGCAAGCGTTTCTCGGACGGTCTCGACGGTGGTGTCGTAAGTACTGGCGCGTTCGAACAGATCGGCCCAGTCCATACCCCAGTTTGTGAACAGTGACAAAAAGCGGTACCGTCTGCCGGGAAGGGCGAGCGCCCGACACGGGTACACGCTGGCAGCTGTATGGACTCTGTGGGCAACACGCTCCGTCTCCTGTGTTGACTCATACTGCCGGCGATAACAAACTGAAGGAATTTGTCACTCCGGGGTGCGGAATTCTTTACGTCCCGTGCTGCCAGGAGTCCATATACTCGGACTGCGTATCCGTCAGCGCGTCGTACTCGACGCCCTCAGATTCCAGTTTGATCTCCGCGACCACCTTGTCCAGCCGGTCGGGCACGTCGTGGACGCCCGGATCGTACGCCTCGCTATTCTGGACCAACTCACGCACGCAGACAGCCTGGACCCCGAAGCTCTGGTCCATCACCTCGACCGGGTGGCCAAGTGCAATAGGTGTCGCCAGATTCACGAGGCGCCCTTCAGCCAGCACGTTTAGACGGCGACCGTCGGCCAGCTCGTACGCCTGGACGCCGTCGCGGGCCTCGTAGGTATCAACCGCGAGGTCACCGAGCGCGTCGAGGTCGATCTCCACGTCGAAGTGACCGGCGTTGGCGAGCAGGACACCGTCGTCCATCGCCTCGAAGTGTTCCTCGACGATAACGTCGCGGTTACCGGTCGTCGTGATGAACACGTCGCCTTCTTCGGCGGCCTCGGCCATCGGCAGCACATCGTATCCCTCCATGTGGGCCTCCAGCGCACGGCGGGGTTCGACTTCGGTAACGACCACGTCGGCGTTCTGGCCGCTGGCCTTCTTCGCGACGCCTTTGCCGCAGTGGCCATATCCAGCGACGACGACAGTTTTTCCAGCCCACGAGAGGTTCGTCGTCATCGCGATCGACGCGAGCGATGACTCGCCAGTACCGTGGACGTTGTCGAACAGGCGTTTCATCGGGGTGTCGTTGACGGCGAAGACGGGATAGTTTAGCTCGCCGTCGTCGTCCATCGCTCGCAACCGGTGGACGCCCGTAGTGGTCTCCTCGGCCCCACCAACGATGGTGTCGATGAGTTCGGGGTAGTCCTCGTGGATCGCGGCCACCAGATCCATCCCGTCGTCGACCGTGATCGTGGGTTCGTGGTCGATAACGGCCTCGATAGCGGCGTAGTACGCCTCATCATCGACGCCCCGCTCGGCGTAGGAGGTGACGCCGTCGACGGCATCGAGGGCCGCACTCACATCGTTGTGGGTCGAGAGCGGGTTACAGCCGGTGATGGCGACCTCCGCGCCGCCGGCAGCCAGAATCTCCGCCAGAATCGCCGTCTTCGCTTCGACGTGCATCGCCATTCCGATTCGTTCACCGTCGAAAGGCTGGTCGGTCTCGAACTCCGAGGCGAGTGCGTCACAGATCGGCATATGCTGGGCGGCCCAGTCCATCTTCCGCCGGCCCGACGCACGGGCCTGTTCGAAGTCGTCGAGTCGCTCAGAGATGGGCGCTGTCATGGCTTAATCAAAGCACAGAGTCCGTAAAACGCTACCGAAGCCGATTATACGGGTCGACAGAACGATTGATAGCATTCGGCTTGCCAGACCCCGGCGAATATCTCCACGTACGCACAGCCAACAGTATCAGTCGCTAGCCCGTTCGACGACCGCCGCGGCGTGGTCGCGTGCCCGCTCGCGGACCGCTGGCTCGTCGACGGCGGTGAGCTCTCGGTCCCGCATGAGTACGTCGCCGCCACACACCGTGTGGCGCACGTCGCTGCCACGAACCGCATACGCAAGATGCGAGACGAGGTCGTGAGCCGGCGTCAGGTGGGCGGCCTCAAGATCTATGATGGCGAGATCCGCGTTTGCACCCGCTGCGATGCGGCCCGAGTCAAAGCCCAACAGCTCGGCACCGTTGGCCGTCGCCATCTGTACGACAGTCTCGGCCGGGACAGCGCTCGCGTCCTCGGCCGCAAGCTTGCCGACCATCGCGGCGTCGCGCATCTCGTCGAACATGTCGAGGTCGTTGTTTGAGGCCGGGCCGTCAGTGCCCAGCCCGACGGTGACATCGGCGTCAAGCATCGCCTGGACAGGCGCCATCCCGCTGGCGAGTTTCATGTTCGAAGCCGGACAGTGGACCGCGCCGGTACCGGTGTCAGCCAGCAGCTCGATCTCGCTGTCGTCGACGTGGACACAGTGTGCGAGGAAGGTGTCATCGCCAATGAGCCCGACATCGTCGGCGTATTCCAGCGGGCGCACGCCGTGTTCATCGACGATTGGGTCGACTTCGTCGGTGGTCTCGTTGGCGTGCAGATGGATGGGAAGACCGGCCTCGACGGCCTCGGGGACGAACT
>JAQCNK010000320.1 GCA_028275075.1 Haloarcula sp.
GCGGTCAGCACGCAGACGGTCCGACTCGCCGCCGGGGAGAGCACGACGGTCACCTTCTCGGATGTCACGGTCGACCAGGTCGGCGAGTACAACCACACGGTCGCGAGTCCGGGTGACAGTGCGACCGGTTCGCTCACGGTCCAGCTCGCCGACGTGTTCCTGGACTCGGTGTCGAGTCTGCTGAACGCGAGTGGGCAACCGCTGGTCGACGACTCGATAACGGCAATCGAGGCCGAGTCGACGGCCTCGAACACAGACGCGGACGGCGACGGTGACGCGGTGAGCTACCCGAGTGACGTGGACATCCCGGTGGCGGCAGTCGACGGCAACGTGGTGGGTATCACCGGGCCGTTCGTGACCGACGACACCGGCTTCGAGAGCTTCAGTAACGAGGAGTTCCTGCTGAACCTCTACGACAAACTGCTGGGCGGGTCGGGAGCGATTCTCCACGACGAGGGGCACGGCCAGTTCTACGACCGCGACAGCGTCGGGACATTCGCCGACTACGCCGAGAGCAACGGCTACACGTACAACAGCACCACGGACATCCAGAACGCGACCGGCACGGCGGACGCGTTCGTCGTCACGACGCCGTCGGATGCGTTCAGTCAGAGCGAACTGGACGCGCTGTCGACGTTCGTGGACAACGGCGGAGCCCTGTTCCTGCACGACCAGTCGGACTTCAACAACTTCGACGCGACGGACAACCACAACGCCATCGCGTCGGCGGTGAACGCGAGCTTCCGGTTTAACGACGACCAGGTGACCGACAGCACGAACAACGGCGGCGCGCCGTTCCTGCCAGTGACGGGTAACTTCAACGAGGCCGAGTTCCCCGGACTCTTTAACGAGCGCCCAGGTATCGGCGACGGTAGCCTCGGTGAAAGCTCGTCACGGACAGTCGCTCAGTTGGCGTTCTCTTCCGCGTGAACGCGGAGGTCCCACGCGTTCGTTAGCCTACCACGGCGACTCACTCGAGTGAGAACGTCTGACCGGCGGCAACAGCCGACTCTGAAACCTGCACCTGCGTGCCTTTGAGAGTATACTCGCCGGGGTATGGCACCGTCAACGCAAACTGCCCCTCGTCGTCGACAGTCGCGGCCTGTTCGTACGGGAACGTGACCCCCGAGATTGTCAGCTCTGTGCCAGTCGTCACTGTCTCGCCAGGGGTGCCAGTCCCGGTGAGCGTTGCTCCGGGGACAATCGCAAACGCACTCAGGGTCCAGTCATCGGGGCTGTCTCCATCGCCGCCGAGCGACAGCAGCCGGTAGTGTGAGAGCGGGTTTCGGTACTCCATTGCAACACCGAGGCGCTCCTGGAGCATGTGGTAGGCTGTTCCTGCGGGCAGGTCGGCATCCTCGTTTTTGATGACGACGTACCCAACACGGTCACGGTTGTTTTCTGCCCACTCGTCGGGTGAGTCCTCGGTCAGGAACTCGGGGTACGTCTGACGGGCGAAGCTGTAGCTCTCGCTCTCACCGTTAGCAAAGTAATTGTACATTCTGTTACTCCCCCACCGGCTGAGCACGAAGTTCGCCGGATACTCACGGGAGACGGTCTCCTGATGTGCGGCGATTGCCTGGGCTGCCTGATACTCCGCGTCACTGTAACTCGTCTCCTGGGTCTGTGCATCAACGAGCGCCGCACTCACTACCCCGGTAGCGACAAGCGAGCCACCGAGTCCAAGGTACGCACGGCGCGTTGTCGGGGAGCGGAGTCGCGTAATCGCCCCGCCCCGGTCTCGGGTTCGCTCAGCGGTCGCTGTCGTCCTGTCAGTGCCAGTTCCGTCGGAGTCCGGTTCGCCCTCTGTGTCGGTCGGTGACAGCCCGGAGAGAGCGATAGTAAGCCCCGGGCCCGGAATCCCTGTGACCGGTCTGATAAGCCCTAATCGACCGAGTAGCGCCGCAAACCCGAGCCCAGCGAACACCGCAATCACGACCGAGAGTTGCCCGGCAAACCGGTTTTGTACCACCGCGAGCGCGAGAAGCACCCAGGTGTACACGACGATACTGAGCCAGCCAGGTTCGTACGACCGAGCCACGGAGAGAGTCACCCACAGCAGGAAAGGAACAGCGAGAAAGAAGACGAGTCCGAGCCGGAGAAACGGGCCAGTGAACACACTCGGATCGAACAGTGAGACAGCCTCGGCAATATCGTCCCGACCGAACAGAGCATCCGACCGGTCGGTGTACCGGTCGATCGCATCCGCCGAAATGCGGGTCACAATCCACGCACCAATCGCAGCGAGCCCCCCCTCGACAGGAACGAGTCCAGCGGGTGGCAGACCGAGCCGCCGCCAGAGTTCGCCGACACCGATGACCACCACCGAGCCGAGGACAACGTAGACTGGCATGAGCACGACAAACAGTTCTCCCCAGTTGAGAAACAGATGGAGCCCGAGCGCGACACCGGCCCCGACGGCAGGGGCGGCAACAACTGGCAACAGCGCACGTCCAGGCGAGAGTCCGGCACGGATATCCATCGGCGTGCGGAACGCAATATAGAGAAATAGTGGGGCGATGAGCAGCGGCGACCCACCCCAGATGTGGACCGACAGGCCAACTGCAACTCCCGTACCTGCAGCGACCCCCCATGTTGCCGGGTCGAGCAGGTACCCACTCAGCGAACTCGGAGTGTCGGTGTGGGTGTCCCGGAGGGGACTGGCGAGCCAGACAAGCCCGGTGAGCAACACCGCGAGCCAGAAGTACTGGTGCACCTGATGATCGAGAAACCCGATGCCGGAGTACACAGCATGCAGCGGGATGAACGCGAACATCCCGACTGTTGCGAAGCCAACCCGTATGTCACGGGTCAGCCGATAGGCAACAGCAAACAGCAGCACACCAACTGCGAGCGAACTGACCACCGGGAGCCAGGCAGCAACAAAGTCCGGCCCTGTGAGCTCGGCAAGCCACCAGTTGAGCGCGTGTGTCGCCGGACGAACGCCGTCGAATGCCTGGCCACTAGTCTCGGACAGGATACTCAGGTCTGTCGGGCCATCAGCAGCAGCCAGTAACCGCTCCATCCAGTACCGGAAGTAGTACGGGTCGTTGAGCCCCGACACAACATCACTACCGCGGAGAACGAACGCATAGGTGTTGATTCTGAAAATCAACAACGTGCCGAACGACAAGATGACGCCAGCGACTGTCGGGGCCACAGCTCGGACTGTGTCAGGCACAAGTTGACTGTCAGCGTCGGTCTGTGCCCCGTCATCCCCACCCGAATCCCTCGGTGCATCTGACTCTGGTTCCGATTCAGAGGAGTCAGCCGGCCCAGAGGTGCTCTGATCTGATGATGTCATGATTGTACCTCTGTTGACCGTAGCAGACAACTCGTATTGTTTCTTGTGTAGTTAGTCAAGAACAGCGCGGACGAAATAGAGTTAGAGTGAACCTAGAATCGAAGCTGAGAGCGGACTATC
>JAQCNK010000323.1 GCA_028275075.1 Haloarcula sp.
CCCTCGATGACGAGTTCCATCGTCTCGTTGAGGTGCTGGATACCCTTCGTCTCATCGAGCAGGATGTTGGTCCCGTGGATGTGCTCGATGTTCTGTGAGTCGTCTTTGTCCATGCCGGCCTCCTGCAGCGCTTCGCGGCGCTCCAGTTCAGGCATGTCCATGGAGGCCTCGCCCATCTTGATGGCCTCGACGATGTCGTCGCCGATCGGCTCGACGGTGATGTAGAACCGGTTGTGGTTGTTCGGCGACCGGCCTTCGACCTCACGCGAGTTGGACTGGACGGCCTCGCGGTAAACGACGATAGGCTCACCGGTGTTTATCGGAATCCCCTGGTTGCGCTCGATACGCTGGCCGATGACTTCCAGGTGGAGCTCACCCTGGCCGGAGATGAGGTGTTCGCCGGTGTCCTCGTTGATCTCGATCTGGATGGTCGGGTCCTCTTTGGCGACCTGCTGGAGCGTCTTGATGAGGTTCGGCAGGTCGTCCATGTTCTGTGCCTCGACGGACTTCGTGATGACCGGCTCCGAGATGTGCTCGATAGACTCGAAGGGAGTCATCTCGACGGAGGAGACCGTAGAGCCGGCGATAGCGTCTTTGAGGCCGGTGACGGCGGCGATGTTCCCGGCGGGAACGTGGTCTACCTCCTCGCGCTCACCACCCATGTAGATGCCGACACTCTGGATGCGGTTCTTGCCTGCGGTGCCGGAAACGTACAGCTCTTGGCCCTTCTCCAGGGTCCCGGAGAAGACACGCCCGGCGGCAATCTCGCCGGCGTGGGGGTCGACACCGATGTCAGTGACCATCAGGACGACGTCGCCGTCCTCGTTGACGAGGCGCATATCGTCGGCGAGTTCGGAGTCGGCGTCGCCACGCCAGATGCGCGGGACGCGCATCGGCTGGGCGTCGTCGGGGTTCGGGAAGTGCTCACAGACCATGTCCAGAACGACATCGGACAGCGGCGTTCGCTCGTGGAGCTCTTGGCGCTTGTCGGCGCGTTCGAGTTCCATGATCTCGCCGAAGTCCATCCCGGTTCGCTGCATCGACGGCATCGAGACGCCCCACTTGTACAGCGCGGAGCCGAAGCCGACGGTACCGTCCTCGACGGAGACCGTCCAGTCCTCGATGTTGTCCATCTCCTCGGTCATCCCGCGGATGAGTTCGTTGACGTCGGCGATGACGTTGAGGAGGCGCTGCTGCATCTCTTCGGGGCCTTCCTGAAGCTCGGAGATGAGGCGGTCGACCTTGTTGATGAAGAGTGTCGGCTTGACACCCTCGCGCAGGGCCTGCCGGAGCACCGTCTCGGTCTGTGGCATCGCGCCCTCGACGGCGTCGACCACCACGAGCGCGCCGTCGACGGCACGCATCGCTCGGGTCACGTCCCCACCGAAGTCGACGTGGCCCGGGGTGTCGATGAGGTTGATGAGGTGGTTCTTGTCCTCATACTCGTGGGTCATCGAAACGTTGGCCGCGTCGATGGTGATCCCACGTTCCTGCTCGTCTTCCTCCGTGTCCATCGCGAGCTGCTCGCCCGCGGTGTCGTCGGAGATCATGCCTGCCCCAGCAAGAAGGTTGTCCGTCAGCGTCGTCTTCCCGTGGTCGACGTGAGCGGCGATGGCGATGTTCCGGATGTGTTCCGGGTCGCTCATCAGTGTCTCACATTCTTCTACGATCTTTTTGCGTCGGCCCATTATACAGAATCGTATCAACAGCAGGGTCAAAAGGGTAGTGTTTCCACTTGAGCGTCTCGTCGAGACGTAAACGTGGCAGGCCGGGAGGAAGCGAGCCTGTCGAGCGGACTGGCGGTGTTCCCACGCGAGCGTGACAGAGACACGCGAACGTAGTCTATTGAGAGGGTCGGCGGACAGCACCGGCGTGTGCGGCTATGCAAACTGTGGGCAATAGCTAGCAAGCCCGCAAGAATCATACGCGGTCAGCCCTGTGAACGTTACACATGGACGTACACGTACAGGGCGGACCGGCCGAACCGTTTCTGGGCGCACGGAACCTTTTCTCGACGGAGTACAACCTCGACCAACCGGTGACGGTCCGGGTGCGGTCAGACCCCGACGAGCGGACACGGGTGAGCCACGATGCCGACGGTCACGAACTCACGATCTCCCGGCAGGCGGCCACGAGCGCGATGGCCCGCGAACTCGCCCTGCACGAGTTCGCACACATGCACCACAACGAGCAGGGTCACCCCTCCCACACGCAGTCAACGAAAGAAGCCATCTACCTCGCGCTAGCGGGCCACTCGGTCGAGCAGCGCAAGCTCACCCACTGTTACCAGATCGCCAACCACATGAAGGATATCTACGCCGACGATGTGTGGATGGCGCTGGTCTCGGGCGAGAAGCTCGTCGCCTTCTTAGAAGCGAGCCTGGCGGCCGCCATCTCGGACCGTCCGGGCGGCCAGTCAGGCTGGACGCAGTTGACTCCCGCCGCCGATCCTGACATCACCGCCGTCAACGCCGCCTTCGCGTTGGCGCTCGTCGAACGCCACGACCTCGTCACCGGGGAGCATCTGCTGTACGATCTCGCGCACGCCGCTGCGGAAGACGCAGACGGGATCGATCTGCCGGAGTTCAAGCAGTACTTCGCGGGCCTCTCACCCGACCCCGACGAGTCGGAGTTCCGGAAGGCACTCGTGGATGTGACCAGAGCATACGCCACCGCCGGGAGCGGGCAGGCAGCCGACTAAAGCAGGAGAGTCAGCGGCGAGAGCGTCAATACGGCACCGAGTACCAGTACTGGGTAGTCCCGGCGCTCAAACGCAAGTGGTGGCAGCGTGGGATTCCAGGCGAAACACCGAGCCCGTAGTGCCATCCCCAGTCGGTCCGAGCGGTCCATTGTGCGTTCGAGCGACCGGACTGCGAGCAGTCGCGCCCGGACGTAGAACGGGCGGCGCTCGCCCCCACGAGCCCGGATGGCGTCCCGGACCTCACTGATGTCTTGATAGAGCACCGGGAACAGCCGGATGACGAGCGCCATCCCAACGCCGAACAGTTGGCCCGCTTTCCCCGGAATGAGCCGCTGGACCGCAGCGCGGGTCTCCCGGACCGGCGTCGTCGTCAGGTAGGCAGCACTGACGAACAGCAGCGGGACGATTCGGACCACCGCCCGAGCCGACCGAAGCGCCGGCTCGAACCGAAACCACGGCGGGCCGAGCGCGACACCGGCGATGACCGGGCCGAGTGCGAGCACTGCGACGACGACCCAGTACGCCCGGATGACGGCGAGCGGCGAAAGACGGGCGGCCGCAAGCATACCCAGTGTCAACAACGTCGCCGCGGCGGTAACCGGGACCGTCGGCCGCGAGAAGACGGCTATCGCGAGGCCGAACTGCACGAGAAGTTTCGACCGGGGGTCGAGCCGGTGGACGAACGTCTCGCCCGGCCGGTAGCTCAGCATCGTGGATCTCGTACCCCGAGGTCGGCCACTGCATCCAGCGCTGTGGCAGGGTCGTCGTCAAGCACTACCTGCCCGTCTCGGAGGCCGACAATACGGTCGGCTCGCTCGTAGAGGTCACGCAGGTCGTGCGTGACGACGACGAGTGCGGTCCCCTCGGTGTGGAGTCTGTCTAACTGGGTCAACACCGACTCCCGGGCGGGCCAGTCGAGCCCTACAAGCGGTTCGTCAAGGACGAGATACGACGGCTCCATTGCGAGCGCCCCGGCGATGGCCACCCGGGCCTGTTCACCACCGGAGAGTTCGTCGAGTCGCTCGTCCTCGCGCCCATCGAGGTCGACAGCGGCGAGAGCCTCGGTGACGCGGCGATCGATATCGTCCCTGTCGAGTCCCAAGTTCTCCGGCCCGAATGCCACGTCGGCACCGACCGTCGCAGCCACGAACTGGTCGCGTGGGTGTTGAAACACCATCCCCACGCTCGTTCGGGTGGCGACCGGGTCGTCGGCCACGTCCGAACCATCGACAGTCACGGTCCCGTTATCGGGCGTCAACAGTCCGTTGAACTGGCGGACGAGGGTCGTCTTCCCGCTACCGTTGGGACCGACCAGCAGGCAGAACTCCCCCGCAGGAATCGACAACGAGACATCGTCGAGTACGACATCGTCGTAGCTGTACGTGACGTTCCGGGCGGTTATCATCGGGTTGCGAGCGACCCGCCCCCGACGATACCGACAGCGACGGCCAGTTTCACTAGGTCGAGCGGGAGATACGGGGCCATGATGCTAGCTGCCCGAGTCAGTGGCAACCCGAGGACTGAGCCCAGCCACGGGACGCCAATAGCGTAGACGACGGCGACGGCGGCGACACAGCCGGCCGCTTGCATCGGGACAGAGAGCGACGCGAGCGAGCGGGGTTGCAGCCCGCGGTGGACGATTGCGCCGGAGACGACGGCTCCGGCGAAGAAGCCGACGAGAAAACCGCCGGTCCCCTGGCCGACGAGCACGTACCCCAGTCCCGCGTTCCCGTTCGAGAATACGGGGACACCCGCAATACCCACGAGGATGTACAGCGCCCACGCGAACCCGCCCCACAGCGGCCCGAGCAAGAGGCCGGCAAAGAACATCCCGAACGGCTGGAGCGAGAACGGCGGGAGACCGCCGGGCAGCGGGATCGAGAGTTGCGCGAGCACCGCGGTTAGTGCCGCGATGAGTACCGCTCCGGTGAACTGTTTGACCGTCTCGTCACCGACAAGGTCGACCGATTCGTACTCCTGTGACATATTCGTCAGTGGCTCGTCAACCACAAAATAGATATGGGTTTACGAAGTGCCACAGCGCCGTCGCTATTGACGGTGAGAAAACAGAGAAGACGAACGATATTACCGCGCTGCAGCCGCGACGCGCTCTTTCTCTTCTTTCTGGTTGACCGAGTAGGTGCTGACGTCGTTGTTGGCGGCACCGATGAGCAGGGAGGCCAGCGCCTCCTCGGCGCCCGTGGTCGTCTTGAACGAGCCGCCGTAGACGCCTTCGGCGATGAACTTCAGGGCCTGGTCGACGCGGCGCTGGGGCGCGACGTCGACGGCCTTCGGGACACTGATACCACCGTATTTCAGGCGGACGGTCTCCTCTCGCGGAGCGCTGTTCTCAACAGCCTCGACCAGTACTTGCACTGGGTTCCCTTCGGTGCGTTCGTGGACGATCTCGAAGGCGTCGCTGACGATGCTCGTCGCGAGTTGCTTCTTGCCGGTGTTCTCGTCGGTCTGCATCAACCGGTTGATGAGACGCTCGACGACACTGATTTCGGACTTCTGGAACTGCTTGTTCGAGTGGCGGCCCATCGTGTGAGCGATCGGTGTCACGGTGATGTAACGTTCCGTCGAGGGGTCGTTGTATTCGATATTACTGACCGACCACTTGCCGAACAGTTCGGCGCGAGCGACCTCTTCCTCTTCCTCAGGTGCGTCTTCGGTCTCGGGTGTATCTTCGTCTGCACTCATAGTTATCGGACCGGTTTTTCGGCGTTACCGCGGACCAGTTCAAGCATGGAGACGCCATTGACTTTCTCGACCTTGTAGTTGACACCGGAGAGATCGCCCATCGCGCGACCTTTCGCGCCACCGATACCGGCGATGGTGACCTCGTCGTGTTCGTCGATAAAGGAGATAGCGCCGTCGCCAGGACAGAACGCCGTGACTTGCTTGCCGTTTTTGATGAGCTGGACCCGGACGCATTTCCGGATCGCAGAGTTGGGCTGTTTCGCTTCGATGCCGACCTTCTCTAGGACGATACCGCGGCCCTGCGGTGCACCCTCCAGCGGGTCGGACTTCTTGCCGAGCCCGCGCTCGCGTCGCGCGTAATCCGAGTCGGACCACCGGTGTTTCTGGCGGTCCTTCTTCAGCTTGCGCGCGGCGTATTTGCCGTTTGCCATAGTACACGTCGGTATCCTGCCGAGCTA
>JAQCNK010000153.1 GCA_028275075.1 Haloarcula sp.
TACGCATCAAGCAACAGCGTCTCGCCGTCGGTCTTGTAGAACGGGACGTTTCGGCGAACGGTGACCGTTGATTCCTCGCGGATGTTCACGAGCGAGTGTCCGTGCGAGCCAGATAAAAACGCGTCGGGGTCTTCGGGAACCACCCTCTGTCCGACGGTGGTGGCGTGACTCAAAACGTTGGGCCGGCGATACGACCGCGACGGGAGATGGGGGGTTATACTGGTGGCTGTAAGTTCGTAAAGATATTCGCCACTCCGGGGTGGCGAATTACGTCAGTTTGTCACAGCCACAAGTATTAGGCCTCTATCTCGATGGCTTTGCCCCGGGCCGTGGCTCCCTGTGTGACCGGGAGCCTGACTTCGAGGATCCCGTTGCGGTACTGAGCGCCTATCTCATCGTCGTCGACGCGCTTGGGGAACCTGAAGCGCCGGTGGCAGGTGCGGCGTTGGTTCCGATCCGGATCCTCGTGTTCGGCTGCGATGTTCAGTATGCCGTCGTTCCACGTGACATCGATGTTGTCAACATCGAATCCGGGGAGTTCGAGGCTCAGTACGAACTCACCGTCTTCCTCGTACAGTTGGTAGTCGTCACGTCCCGTTTCGAAGAGCTGTCCCGGAAGGTCGAACTCTTCTATGGGTGGGCGAAGTACGCTACCGACTCTCCGTCGGGGTCGACCCGATCGACTCGTGCGAAGCCGATTCGCTCGAACTGCAGTACCTCGTCAGCCTCGTAGTCGAGAACGCCCGGCTCAGTAACCCCAGTCACGTCGCCGTCCATCGCCCGCAGTCTGAGGGCGGGGCCGTCTGCCGGTGCCCAATGGACCACATCGACGCCCTCCTCGCGCACCGCTGTGATGTCATCGCCGACGTATTCGAATCCGTCGTGGGTGTGTCGCACGCAGCCGTACCCTTTGAGCCAGACACGGTCGCCGTTGTCTGGCAGATCGTCGCCCTCGATAGCGACGCCCGCAGTGACGGGAATTTCACGCCGACCGCGGTCCTCGAAGTCGGGATGGAGCGGGGGTTGACCGGTGTCAGGTCCGTCGATGACCTGGCGTTCGATCAGTCCGCCGTGAGCCTCATCGTCGCGGACGAAGAAGGCACGGTCGGTGTCGTCATCGATCATATCGCGATTGTTTGCGTAAACCGATGAGATAGCGAGGTCAACATCGGCGCTGGAGGTGCCAAGTTCGATCATCGCGTCAACGAGCGCCTCGCCTCGGATGCCGCGTCGTTGGAGACTGGCCACCGTCGGCGCTCGCGGGTCATCCCAGCCGTCGAGTTCCCCCTCGGCGATGAGCTCGCCGATTGTCGAGGTCGACATCGAGACGTCGTAAGCGTCAACCTGGACGTGGCCCCAGTGGACTACCTCGGGGTACTCCCAGTCGAAGTAATCGTAGACGAACCCCTGTCGCTTCGCGGAGTCCTGCAGGTCGATACCGCGGATGATATGCGTGATACCCAGCAGATGGTCGTCAATGCCGCTCTGGAAATCCAGCATCGGCCAGCAGCGGTAGTCGGCGGCTTCCTCGCGGGGGTGGGGAGCGTCTATCATCCGGAACGCCACGAAATCACGCAACGCGGGGTTCTTATGTGTGATATCCGTCCGCACCCGGAGGACCATCTCGCCGCTGTTGTACTCGCCGTCGATCATCGCCTCGAACTCCTCGGCCACGGTCGCCGCGTCTTTCCCGCGGTGGGGACAGGCCTGCCCGCTGTTTTTCAGGTCGGAAAAATCCCCCTGCGGACAGGAGCAGGTGTAGGCCCCGCCCAACTCGATGAGTTCCCGGGCGTGATCGTAGTAGATATCGACGCGGTCACTCGCGTTGACCACGTCGTCGGGCTCGAAGCCAAGATAGTCGATTGCGTCCAAGATCGCACCGTAGGCGTCGAGATCCGGGCGTTTCGTCTCCGGGTCGGTGTCGTCGAACCGACAGACGAACTCGCCATCGTAGCGGTGCTTGTAGGTCCCGATGACAGCAGCCATCCGCGTGTGACCGATATGCCACGGACCGTTTGGGTTCGGGGCGACCCGCATCCGGACTTCGCCCTCGGTAGCGTCGGGTAGGTCGGGTAGCGGATGGTCGTCCCCCTCGTCTTCGCTCTCTATCTCATCCAGCCGCTCGGGGGCGAGTTCAGCGATGCGTTCGCGTCGCTCCTCGCCGTCCATCCCGTTGACCCGGTCGACGACCGGGGCGATGACACCCGGTATCTCGTCACCGTACTCCCGAAAGTCGGGGTTCTCGCCCATCAAGGGCCCCATGATGGCCCCGACTTGCGCCTCGCTGTCGTGTTTGACCGCGTTGAGGAGTGCGTTCGTCTCGGCGGCCTCCTCGATACGCTGGCGTAGCTCGTCGTCCATGCTCGCCTCTGGTGTCCCCCCGGTCAAAACGCCGTCGGGTTCGGCCGAGGGCATCGCTGGTGGCCTGTGAGACGACACATCCGGCAACCGGGTGACACGCTCGCGGAAATCAGGAAAGTGAACGGTGATCTAGTACTCGCGTTCGACCAGGTAGTCCGCGATACCCGACAGCAGGTCGCGTGAATCGTTCTCCGGCAGCACTTCGAGATTCTCCTTGCCGCTGGTGACCAGCTCTTGGGCTCGAGTGCGAGCATACTCGATAGAGCCCGCTTCCCTGAGCGTCTCGACAGCCGCGTCGATTTCGGCCTCGGAGACCGCTTCCACAGACTCTGTGTCGACGAGTCCCGCAACGTCAACGCCCTGTTGACGGGCGTGCATCGTGACGAGGGTCTGCTTGTTCTCGACAAGGTCTGATCCCCGCTGCTTCCCGAGCTTCTCCGATGGTGTCGTCAGATCGAGCAGGTCGTCCTGAATCTGGAACGCCCGGCCCACGTCAACTCCGTGGTTGTACAGCGCCTCGACGGTCTCCTCGTCGGCTCCCAGCAAGGTAGCCGGAATCGCTGCCGCCGCGCCGTACAGCACGGCGGTTTTGAGTTCGACCATCTCCAGATACTCGTCGGGAGTTACCGCGCCGCGGGCCTCGAACTCGATATCTAGTGACTGCCCCTCACAGATTCGCGTGCAGGTCCTCGCCAGGCGCTTGTTCGCGGCGACGGTCCGGTCGTGGGCCGCGCCAGTCTCCAGCAGGAACTCAAAGGCCTTGGCGTACAGCGTATCGCCGGCCAGAATCGCAGTTGAAAGATCGAACTCCCTGTGGACGGCCGGCACGCCCCGACGCAGGTCGTCGTCGTCCATGATGTCGTCGTGGATGAGGGTGAACGTCTGGATAACCTCGATCGCGATGGCAGCCGACAGCAAGTCAACCTGCCCGTCGTCGAGCGTGGGGAAACTGCGGTATTCGGCCTCCGAAGACTCGACATCCAGCAATGATTCACCGACCAGCAGGAGGACGGTCGGCCGGAGGCGCTTGCCACCGGCGTCGAGCAGGTACCGGGTCGCCTCGTAGAGTCCTTCCGGTCGGGCGACCGGGAGCTCTTCCGGGAGCGCCTCGTTGACCCGTTCTCGACGGGTGAGGATGGCTTGTTCGACCTGCTGATGGCGTTCGGACATATGACTATTCCGTGAGCTGAATCATGTTCCCGTTGCGGGTGATATGCAGGTCGCGCCCGACCTTGAGCCCGAAGTCCTCGGCGAGGTCAACGTACGGCGCGAACCCTTTGAGGCTCTGGTGGGCCGGGATGACGTGCTGTGGCTGCAGGGCTTCGAGCATCTGGTAATGGCCCTCTTCGCGGAGGTGGCCCGAGACGTGGATGTCGTCGTAGATACGGGCCCCCTGCATGCCGAGGAGCTTTTCGGACTGGTAACGCTGTCCCTCGTTGGTCGGCTCCGGGATGACCCGGGCCGAGAACAGCACCTTGTCGCCGTCGGACAGTTCGTAGGGCGTCTCGCCCCGTCCCATACGGGTGAGCATCGCGCGGGGCTCGCCCTGGTGACCGGTGACGATGGGGAGGAAGTTCTCCTTGCCCTCGTTCATGATCCGCTTAAACGTGCGGTCGACGGACTTGCGGTGGCCGTACATCCCCAGATCGTCCGGGAAGTCGACGAAGTCCAGCCGTTCGGCAGTCCCCGAGTACTTCTCCATCGAGCGGCCCAGCAGGACCGGCTGGCGGCCCATCTCCTCGGCGAACTCAACGAGACTCTTGACACGAGCGATATGCGAGGAGAACGTCGTCGCGACGATCCCGCCGTCGTAGTCCTCGATGCTCGTCATCACATCCTTGAGGTGGGTTCGAGCGACGTTCTCGGAGGGCGTGCGGCCCTTCCGGCCGGCGTTCGTACAGTCCTCGATGTAACACAGAACACCCTCGTCCTCGCGAGCGATCTCGCGGAACCGCTTCATGTCGATGGGGTCACCGATGACCGGCGTGTGGTCCATGCGCTTGTCCAGCCCGTAGACAACGGCGCCCTCAGGAGTGTGCAGGACCGGGTTGATAGCGTCGATGATGGAGTGGGTGACGTTGACGAACTCCAGTTGGTTGCGCTCGCCGATCTGCATCGTCTCGCCGGCCTCCATCTTGACGAGGTCGTTCTGAACGCCGAACTTCTCTTCGCCCTTGATCTGCTGTTTGACCAGCTCTATCGTGAAGGGGGTCGCGACGATGGGGGCGTCGTACCGGTGTGCGAGCTTTGAGATCGCACCGATGTGGTCCAGGTGACCGTGGGTCGGCACAATCGCCTTTACGTCGCCTTCGAGTTCGGACATCACGCGGTCGTCCGGGATGGCACCCATATCGATCAGGTCCAGCGAGTGCATCCGCTCGGTCTCAACGTTGTCGTGAATCAGTACCTTCGAGAGGTTAAGACCCATATCGAAGATGACGACGTCTTCGCCCGCTCGGACGGCCGTCATCTGTCGGCCCACAGCCTC
>JAQCNK010000326.1 GCA_028275075.1 Haloarcula sp.
GACGTGTCCTCAAAGGAGTCGTCCGAAAGGACGCATACACTGTTGAATGGGGCGAACGTTCCCGGCTTGAGATGGTCGTCGGCAAAGAACTCCGTGACAGGCACAACAGCGCAAAAAGCCGTCTTCGGCTCGAAATCGTTGGTGAACCAAACTGGCCTGAGTATGACGATCAAAGCCGGTTGGAACTGTGGTACGACGAGACTGATAGCACCTTCCGAGCTTCGCAACCCGTGACTGTTTCTGATGATGCACGGGAGACTCCACTGGCCGACGAAAAGGCCGCTCTGGACATTGGTGCGAACAATCTCGTCGCCTGTACCACCACGACCGGCGAACAATACCTGTACGAAGGCCGCGAGTTGTTTCAGCGATTCCGTGAGACGACACGAGAAATCGCCCGGTTTCAGTCGAAACTCGAAGAAGGCCAATACAGTAGCAAGCGTATTCGGCGGCTGTACCGGAAACGGACTCGTCGCCGCGACCACGCCCAGGAAGCACTGTGTCGTGACCTGCTGGAACGGCTGTACGCCGAGGGCGTGGACACGGTGTATATCGGTGGCTTGACCGACGTACTCGAAACCCACTGGTCGGTCGAGACGAACGCTAAGACGCACAACTTCTGGGCGTTCAAGCAATTCACCGAGCGACTGGCCTGTACCGCTGAGGAATACGGGATCTCGGTGGAAGTTCGGTCGGAAGCGTGGACCAGCCAGGAGTGCCCACAGTGCGGGTCGACAGACCGGACGACACGGCACCAGGACACGCTCACCTGTCCCTGCGGGTTCGAGGGGCACGCCGACCTTACAGCCTCAGAAACGTTCCTGAAGCGGCACACAGAGCAGGCAGTCAGGCCGATGGCACGGCCCGTGTCCTCGGAAACCGGAGGTTTCCGGGATGCTGAAAACGCGTCGCGTTTTCAAGCACGGTTCGAGTGGGACGACCACAACTGGTCGGGGACACCACACCCTCACGAAAGTCCCAAAGAACAGCGCACAGACCCGAGTACCGTCCACCGTGACGGGGATGTTGCCTCCGGCGAGTCGTAGGCCGGCTGAGACTCCCACGGAGGAAACCGCGCCGTTCACCGCGCGGAGGATGTCATCGCCAGTCGTACACCGCGATGGCGCGGTTGGCTCGGACCGACCGACCGTTGGGGTTCTCAGTGCCCCGGTACCACGCGATGACACCGTCTTTACTGCCAGTCCCGGCGCCACGGACGACATCTCGCCCGGTCGAGAACCACCGTGACGGGGCGGTGTTCCCCTGGGCGACACCTTTGAGCGCGTCGACAGCGTCGCCGCCGGCGTGGCTCACTAGCCGTTGGACCACCGTCGGGCGCAACCCGTAGTTTTTGAACATGCGATACGCCAATGAGCGATATTTCCAGTGCCAGTCACGTTCGCGGATGCCGCCGTCGGCTTCGAACTCTCGGCTCACGCACATCCCGCTGTCCCACGCCACGGTGTGTCCGCGCTTGGCCAATCGATGGGCTACGTCGCGCGAACTGCCTATCTGAAGATACTCGTCGAACCCGTCCAGCTCCGCCAGGGCCTCGCGTCGGAACGCGACGTTCCCGGCGTTAAAATACGTCACTTCTCGCCCGGCGATACGCCGGGACTCCTTTGACTCGGTTGTCATGCCCGCAGTGAGTTGTTCGTGGGTCGGCCCTGTCACCGCCGCGTTCTCCTTGATACCGGCCCGGACAGCGGCAGCCCACCCGTCCTCGACGGAGAGCGTGTGGCTCACCAGCGCCACAACGTCGCCGGTCGACCGGTCGAGGCCCGCGTTGCGGGCGACGGTGACCGACCGGTCGGCGATTTCGACCAGCACGTCGACGTCCGGCCGGTCACGGACCATCCCGGTCGTACCATCGGCAGAGGGCCCGTTGACGACGATGGTCTCGGCATCGGGCACCTGTTCGGCGAGTGCATCCAGACAGCCGGCCAGTTCCTCTCGGCCGTTCAGTGTCGGGACCACTACCGATAGCTCCATACACCACGGTTGGATTCCGGAACCGCATAAAACTCGCGGGCCGGTGCCAGTGGCGAATATATCTGGCCGTATCAGCCGTTATCTGGGCGAGACGTGCGTGTTCCAGTATGAGACGGAGGCGACCGTATCACCCAGCGGCGTGCCGCCGATGGCTCTGTCGATAGAGCGAAACGAGGATGCCAGTTCGTTCGGAATCTTCCGGTAGAAACCGTAGGGAAGTACCCAGTCGTGTGATTCAGCGGCGAGTTCGAGGTCGGCGCCGTCAAGTAGCCGGTCGATCTCCCAGCGGGAGTACAGACGAGACCCCATCGGGAGCGCCCAGTTGTAGAGCGAGCGCGTAGAGAAACGGTTGAACGTGTCGAAGAAGACCTGATCTTTTGCGACCCGGCGCATCTCCGCGAGGAAGGCCGCGGGCGTATCCGCCAGGTGGAAAAAGCGCATCGCCAGCACAGTGTCGAAGTGATTATCCGGGAAGGGGAGTCGAGCGGCGTCACCGCGCATGAACTCGACGTGGTCGTCGACGCTGGCGGCCTTGGCCTTCTCACGGCCCTGCTGGAGCATCGGTCCCGAGATATCGAGGCCGGTGATATCGGCGTCCCGCTCGGCGAGCATGACGGTGAACCGGCCGGTACCGCAGGCGACTTCCAGTACTTTCTTCTCCTCGACCGGACCGATGGCGTCCAGCACCGCTTCTTTCTCACGACGGTCGATGAGCCGCCCGCCACGAGAGAACCGTTTGGCCTCGTACTCTTCGGCCACGGTGTCGGTCTGGTACCACTCCTGCCCTTTCACGGACGATTGTCCCCGCGGAGGGGATAAAACGATACTGGAATCGACGCTCCGCCTGCGCGTGGTCCCGGCCCACCTATCGACCCACCGAATCCTGCAATCTGGGTATTGTTTAAGGATACATTAAACATACCATAGAATCTGTATTGTTTGGTCATGGATATAGCTAACTTTTACCACCTATGCTGGACTGTCGTTCAGTATGAGTACAACCACCGAGGATATGTCGGCCTCACCGTTCTCTCAGGAAGACTTCCGGGAGCGGCTTCGCGAACTGCCACCGAGCGCGAAACTCGTCGCAAAAGTGTTGGAAGACGACGCTCCTCTCTCACAGGGCAAACTCGCTGAGACCTCGCTGTTGCCCGACCGAACCGTCCGCTACGCACTGAACCGGCTCGAAGAGTCCGAACTCGTCGACTCCCGCTACAGCTTCACCGACGCACGAAAGCAAGTCTACTTCCTCACTGCCTAAACCACCGGAATTTTGCGTTTCGCCGGCGAGTCAACAGCCGATGGACTGGCACCGAGTCGATGTCCCTGTACCCTCCCGAGCACCAGCCGGTGTCACCGCTGTATATCTGAGCGACGGGCCGGGAGCGTTGCTTGTTGACCCGGCGCGGCGAACAGCCGACCTCGACGCCGCCGTCGCAGCCACCGATATCGCCCACATTGCGGTCACCCACCACCACCCCGACCACGTCGGCGCCGTCGCCGAGTACGCCCGCGAGACGGACGCCACGGTGTGGGCTCGCCGTGGTCGCACCGACGCCTTCGAGGCAGCCGCCGACATCACGCCCGACCGGACTTTCGCCGAAGAGACGGTTCTCCCGGCCGGTGACGGCGTCACCGTCGTCGACCTACCAGGGCACGCGCCAGAGCACGTGGGCTTCGAGACGGCGACAGGTATCGTCAGCGGCGACGTAGCCGCCGCCGAAGGGAGCGTGGTGGTCGGCGCGCCTGAGGGCGACATGCGCGCGTACCTCTCGTCGCTCCGCCGGCTCCACAGTCGGGCTCCCGATATCCTGTACCCCGGCCACGGGCCGACGATCACGGACACCCGAGCCACCTGCCGGCAGCTCATCCGCCACCGACTGCGCCGCGAGGAGCGTGTCCAAGCTGCCGTCGAGTCGGGTGCGGCGACGCCCGACAATATCCTCGACCGCGCCTACGAGAAGGAGCTGACCGGCGTGCGGGACCTCGCGCTTGCCACGGTCGTCGCACATCTGGAGAAGTTGGGCGTCGAGGGCGCCATCCGGTGGGACGGGGATCAAGCACGACCGCAAACCGGTCGCACGTGACACACGCTTTTTCACCATCGACGCCCAGTAACTGATATGGATTCGCTCGAAACCGAACTCGCCCGCGCCCGCGAGTTGGACGTGAACGACCTCGCAGACGCTATCGAGACTATCGGCTTCGAGTGTACACGCTGTGGGGCCTGCTGTAAGGCAGCGGATAGCGGTTGTGGGGACGGGGCGAGCGGTTCGGATTCGGCTGCTGACACAGACACCGATGACCCCGAGCCACACACGGCAACCGTCTTTCCGGACGAAATACGACAGTTGCAGGACGTTGGCGAGTACGACTTCCGCGACGTGGCCAGACCGATGCCCTACGGTATCGAGGAGACCCCGGACGGTGCCGAGGGTGAGACGTTCGAGTGGGCGCTCCAGACCGACGGCTGTGGCGACTGCACGTTCTACGAGGAGGCAGACGGCGTCGGCGCCTGCACCGTCCACGAGGACCGTCCGCTCATCTGTCGAACCTATCCGTTCTCCGTCGCGCTGGGCGGGACGAGCCAGCCGATGGGCGAAGCGGTAGACTCCGAGGGGATGGTCCGCGCCCACGAGTGTGAGGGGCTGGGTCGTGACATCTCCCGAGCGGACGCCGAAGAGTTGGCCGCGGCGCTGAAAGAGCGAGCGGTCAGAGAGCTTCGGGAGGCTATCGGCGTCAGGGAGAACTACGAACACACAGCCGTTGACGGCGTCGTTGTCCACGACTCCGAAGGGCAGAAGCGTCCTGACGGAACCGAACTCTGATACGGTCGGTTGTAACGATTGACCGGTGATTTGCCGAGCGCACGAGTGTCAGGCTTTCACCACTTGGGAGGTCGAGAGACGACACCGCGCCGGCTATAACTCCTCGTCGATGATCTCGCCGACGGCAAAGTTAGATTTGACTTCTGAGATTTCGATTTTGACGCGTTCACCGATGTCAGCCCCGGGGACGATGATGACGTAGCCCCGCTCGACACGGGCGATACCGTCTCCCTGCTTCCCGATATCCTCGATTTCGACGTAGCGTGTCTCGTCCGGTTCGACCGGCGGCTGTGGCTGGTCCGGTGGCGTCTCCGTCTCTGTGCTCCCGTCGGCCTCAGCGTCGATATCGGCGGATATCAGGGCGATCCGGTATGTTCCACCGGCTTCGACGGCTCCCGTCTCGACCTCACGCTGTGGCACTTCGACGAGATACCGGTCGTCCTCGGCAGTCACGTCAGCACTGAACAAACACAGCAGTTCGTCTGAGATTTCCAATGTGATAGACCTCCACTTGCCAAACTGACCGGCCACGAATAAAGAACTGCCGGACGATATGGGTATGGTGCCAACCGCGTTTCCCCGCTGTACCAACCGAGGTGGGAAGGCCGGGGCTCTCCCCGACCACACCGACGGTAGGGCGAGAAAACCAACAGATTGCGGCCGGTTAACCAACCGTACCAAACTCTCTAAGGGAGTCTCGGACAGACGACTAGATACATGAGCACGACTGTACAGGCGACCGAAAGCCCGCTCTCGGAGAAACAGCGACAGATCCTCGATTACTTGCAGGCCAACGCCGACGAGCAGACGTACTTCAAGTCACGGCTCATCGGCGAAGAGTTGGGACTCTCAGCCAAGGAAGTCGGGACGAACATGACCACCATCGCCGAGGGCGACTACAGCGTCGATGTCGAGAAATGGGGCTACTCCTCATCGACGACGTGGATGGTCGACGCCTGATGCGGTCGGCTGTGCGCACGTGGCGTTGTGCACCCACCCCGGACTGGGTGAATTCGTCCGGCATGTATACAGGTCGACAGTATGCGCCAGCGCCCGAACTCATACGCTCGATTACACTTTGCCGGTTCAGGTCTGGTAAACCCCAGAACTGGCTTGTAACTGACGGTATCAGGGGTCGTATCGGAGGAGCGAGTCAGCGTCGGCAGCGAGCGCTGTGGCGTCCTCGCCAAAAGAGTCAGCATACCGAAGTAACAGCGTAAGGACGATCTCGGGTTCGGTGACGGCATAGCCATCGTCCCGGGAGAGGAGGCCGGCTTCCTCTAGCTCTTTTGCGTACTTGCTTATCGTTGGTCGTGACACCGACAGCGTCGTCGCCAGCCCCGAGGACGTCACCGACGGGTCTCGGAGTAGTTCGATAAGCATCCCGCGGGGTGTCGATCGCCGCAAGTACCCCAGTGTCACCTGCTCGAACTCGCTGAACTCCTCGGCTGGGAAGTAGCGCCGGTACTCACCGTCTTTCCGAGAGGTGACGGCACCCTCTTTCTCCAGTCGGTGGAGGTGGTGTTGGGTTTCGCCGGTGCCCAGTTTGAGTTCGTCCCGGAGCTTCGAGAAGTGCGTCCCCGGACGGGCCGAGACGTAGCCGGCGATGGCGTCTGGCGTGTCGCTATCACTGTCGCCGTTGGCCAGGCCGACGAACGGACTGGCGGCGCCGAGGGCAGCGAAGCGCCGCAGCGTCGCTCGCTTTTCTTCGTCGACCCCATCGTCGCCACCCATATACGTTTGAGGTAGGAGTTACAGTATAAAAGGGCTTCGCCCGACGTTAGCTTCCGTCGTTGCCTTCAGAGCCACCGGTGTCGTCGGGACCACCGGCGATATCCGTCTCACCGCCTACGCCGTCGTCGATTTCGGCGTCCATCTGCTCAATCATATCGTCTGCGCTGTCGGCACCAGCATCCTGGCCGCGTTTGATCTTCTGTGCCTGTTCCTCCATGGCCTCGACATCGACCTCGGCCTCCTCATCTATCTGGCCGAGGATTTCTTCGATGTCGTCGAGACCGAGCATCTCGCGGGTCTCATCGGAGAAATCGAGTGCTTCGAGGGTCTGGCCGTTCTGCTTGACGTCCGACCCCTGGAGGTGCTTGCCGTAGCGGCCCACCAGCGAGGTGAGCTCTTGCGGAAGGACGAAGGTGGTGGACTCGGATTTACCCATCTCGCCGAGCGTCTCCATTCCTTTATCGATGACGGCGCGTTCACCCATCGACTCGGCGGATTTCGCACGCAACACAGTGGAAATAGCGTCACCCTGAGCTTCGAGGATCTGACTCTGCTTCTCACCCTGGGCGCGGATGATATTGGACTGCTTGTCACCCTCTGCGGTCTCAATGGAGGAGCGGCGTTCACCCTGCGCTTCCAGAATCATAGCACGGCGCTTTCGCTCGGCAGAGGTCTGTTGCTCCATAGCCTGCTGGACATCTTTCGAGGGATTGACTTCGCGGACCTCGACGCTCTCGACGCGGACACCCCACTCGTCGGTGGGTTCGTCCAGCTCTCGGCGGATGCGGGTGTTGATCTCTTGGCGCTTGTTCAGCGTGTCGTCGAGTTCCATGTCGCCCAGAACGGCGCGGAGGGTGGTCTGGGCGAGGTTGGAGACGGCACGCTCGTAGTTGTCGACTTCGAGGAAGGCTTTCTTCGGGGCCATCACTTTGATGTAGACGACGGCATCGGCTGTGACGGGCGAGTTGTCGCGAGTGATGGCCTCCTGTCGGGGCACATCCAGCGTCTGCGTTCGCATGTCGAACCGGGTGACATCCGAGACGAAGGGGTAGATGAAGTGAATCCCTTGATCGAGGATACCACGGTAGGTTCCTAAGACGGTGTA
Source organism: Haloarcula sp. (assembly GCA_028275075.1). GTDB lineage: Archaea > Halobacteriota > Halobacteria > Halobacteriales > Haloarculaceae > Haloarcula. The sequence continues at coordinate 7,660 of JAQCNK010000326.1, forward strand.
CGCGCCTTTCTGGTACGGTCGGATAATAACGATACTTGAGTACACTACAGCGATAGCCAACACCAGTAGCACCATCGTAACGAACACGAAGGCACTGCTGGCGAGGAATCCCTGGAGCGGTAGTAGCGGGGCTGCCATGACACATGGAACTCGGGAGCGGTGAAATAAAAGACTTCGGTGACTGTGTCACAAACTACCGATGTCCAACCTCTCGCTTCGGTAGTTCTGGGCGGTGTTTCCGCAGCACCACTCAGACCGTCTCAAGCGTGCTCAGATTCAGTCTCGGGCTCGGGCGACGGGCTCTCCTCGCGGTCCCGTTCCAGCGCCCGGTCGATATCGTCTTCTGCGGTCGTGGTAGCCTCAACTTGCAGGACGTTTCCCCCGCCGGGGTCGACGACCAGTACCTCAGTTCCCTCCTCGATTTCGCCGCTAACGGTTCTGGCTTCGTAGTAGGGATTGAAACCGCCGTCTTCGAGCTTGACCTGTCCGTCGCTCTTTGTGACCCGTTCAGTGACTGTCCCGAACTGTCCCTGCAGCGAACTCGATGAGAGGGACTGTCCGCGGCCGGGTGCCGAGAAATCTATTTTTCGGTACCCCCACAGCGTGACAGCCGTCGTCAGGAGGACGGCGACAGCGAGGATGAGTGGCGCGAGCAGCCCGAGGCCGGCCGGAATGAAGAAGCCGACCAAGCCGGCGACTAGCAGGGCGGCACCGAGGACGAAAAAGTGGGTTCCAGGGGCCAACGCTTCGGCGACGATGAGCGCCGCACCGGCCAGAAGCAGCACTGCGGACAACGTTGTACCGAACAGCATCTCAAGCTGGACTGGCACGAGCGCGAGCGATCCCACGGGAACGTTCATACCGCTTAGTTAGGCCCGGTGACGGATTAACTCTCTGGGGCCGTCCGCAAGAAGACTCCATAACAGACGGCAGACCCAAGACCGACGATGCCGACAACGGTAGCGGCCAACAGCAGGCTCACCCCGACAATCGTGTCCGCAAGCGCGAGTATCGTGAGACAGACCCCAAGCGCCACGAACAGCGCGTTCTCCGGCGCCGGCGTCTGCGGTGATAGCTCGATATCCGGAGCAAACGAGCCCGCGACAGCACCGTCCTCGTCGCCTTTGCCAGTTGCATCGGCCGCTGCCGACGGCTCGGCTTCCTCGATGATATCGGCCGCCGTCGCGTTCTCATAGTCGGCGACAAACTCGTCGGCTTCGTCGCTTCCGTCGGCAGACATGGCCACGACTAGGACGGCGAACTACAAAAAGGGACGGCGAACTCTGGCGCACACACACGATGCTACGGAGCCAACAACCAGCCTGGGTCCTGTTATTTCACCCGCGTCCCGACCGGGGCGTCGTCGTGGGTGGTCAGCAGGTCCGCCTCGTCGCCGGCGGCCAGTACCATCCCGTTGGACTCGACGCCGAAGATGGTCGCCTGCTCCATGTTAGCGAGCAGTATGACACGGGTCCCGGGCAGGTCGTCAACCGCGTGGAGTTCGGCCAGACCGGCGACGACCTGGCGGACCTCATAGCCGATGTCGACCGCAAGTTGCAGGAGTTTGTCCGCGTCCTCGACGGACTCGGCAGAGACGATTTCACCGACCCGCATATCTACGTTCTCGAAGTCCTCAAAGCCGATACGTTCGGTTTCGAGCGGTTCGAGGGCTGCCGTGTCGGGGCTCTCGTCATCGCCGTCATCGTCGCTCGCATCCTCGACGCGCTCCCGTAGCTCCTCGTTAAGCTCGACGATGTGGTCGTCGTCGATCTGTGCGAAGAGCTGGTCCGGTTCATCGAACGTCTCGGGCGGGGCCTCCAGAGCGGTCGAGAGAGAGACGTCGGCGACCGAGCCCGCCTCCCCAAGCTGGCCCCACAGCCGCTCGGCCTTGCCCGGGAGGACGGGCTGCATGACGATGGCGACGGCCTTGGCGATCTGGACACAATCGCGGATGACCTGTGCTGCCGCTTCTGGCTCGTCGTCGAGAAGGTGCCACGGCTCGGTGCGCTGGATGTATTCGTTGCCGTAGTCGGAGAGCTCAGTCGCCAGCTCCGCGAGGCTGCGAATATCGTAGTTCCGTACGGCCGCCTCGAACGCATCGAGGGTCGCCTCAATTCGGTCTCGGACATCGTCGCTGACATCGACATCGGGCGTGCCGTCGTAGTTGCGGTGGGCAAAGAGCAGCGCGCGGTTGACGAAGTTGCCGAGGTTGCCGACGAGTTCGCCGTTGACACGCTCTGCGAGGCGATCCCAAGAGAAGTCCACGTCGGTCTCCAACCCCGCGCCCGTCGCGATGTAGTAGCGGAATAGATCCGGGTGGAAGCCGGCGTCGAGATACTCATCGGCCCACACGGCCCGATTTCGCGACGTGGAGAGTGCCTTGCCGTCGATGCCGACAAACCCGGTCGCCAGAATCGAGCGCGGTTCGTTGTAGCCGGCGCCCCGCAACATCGCGGGCCAGAAGACGGCGTGGTGCTGGATAATGTCCCGGCCGATGACGTGGACTATATCGCCGCTGTCGTCGGTCCACTCCTCGTCCCACTCGGTGCCGTGTTCGGCGTCGCCATCGATCTTCCAGACTTGCTCCCAGTCGTACTCGTCGGTACCGACGCGCTCTGCGTACTGTTTGGTGCTCGCAACGTACTCGATCGGGGCGTCGACCCAGACGTACAGCACAAGCTCTTCAGACGTATCCGCTTCGTCTGCCCCGGCGGGATAATCGATCCCCCAGTCCATGTCTCGCGTGATACAGAGGTCCTGCAACTCACCGTCGATCCATTCGCGGGGCTGGTTCTGAGCGTTGTCCGTCCCTTCTATGCGGTCGAGGAAACCCTGGAGATACTCTTGGAAGTCAGCCAGCCGGAGGAACTTGTGTTCACGCGTCCGGTACTGGGCAGGATTACCCGTGATAGTGCTGACGGGATCCTCGATATCACCGGGTTCGAGGTGGCGCTGACAGCCCTCATCACACTCATCCCCGCGGGCGTGCTCGCCGCAGTACGGGCAGGTGCCCTCGACGAATCTATCGGGGAGGGGTTGGTCCTCCTCGGTGTCCCACGCGACCTCGATCTCTTTCTCGTGGACGTGGTCGCCGTCGACCCACGAGCGAACGAACTCCTGGGTGAGTTCGGTGTTGGTCTCGTCGTCGGTGTGCCCGTAGTTATCGAACTCAATGTTGAACTGCGGGAACGTCTCGGCGTAGCGCTCGTGATACTCCAAGGCGAACTCGCGGGGCTCTACACCGTCTTCGGCGGCGTTGACGGCGACGGGCGTCCCGTGCATATCCGAACCGCAGACGAACGCTGTCTGCTGGCCGATGCGGCGCAGCCCTCTCGAGAGGGCGTCACCGGCGACGTACGTCCGGAGGTGCCCGACGTGCAGGTCGCCGTTCGCGTAGGGAAGCCCACAGGTTACCACCGCGGGGTGGTCCGTTGGGAACTCGTCGTGGCTCATACCTGTTCGTGTGCCACCGACGGGTCAAAAGGCGGTTGGTTTACTGTAGCTCCGCCGACGGGGGCGACGTGTGGCGCATAGCCGTGCGGCGTCTGGGGGCTCGCGTGTCACAGCAGCGCCACCGTCCCGCCGGCCAGGCCAAGCGTCACAAGCAGGCGGCCGGCGCTCCCGACGAACGTCGCTGCGCCAAACCGCAGATAGTCTTCCTCCAAGACAGTGAAGGCGTAGATAGAGAGTGTATCGGGGAAAAACGGGACACACAGCGCCATGGCCAGTCCGACGTAACCGTATTTTTGTGCGAGTTTGATCGTCTTTCGCTCGGACCACCCAATGATGTCGAACCGCGAGGCCTTGATCCGCCGGACCAGCGGGCCGTACTCCTTTGCTTCCTGTCCGATATGGAACGCGAAGAGACTCCCCAGTGCCTTGCCGAACGCGCTGCAGAGGATGATGAGCATGAGATTCCCGTTCGTCGACAGCCCCAAGCGGAGTGTGCCGGCCGGAACGAGGACGACTTCGCTTGGCAGCGGCAGTATAAACGCGATGAGAAAGGAGTAGACGGCGATGATAGCGAGCCCCGTCGGGCCCGTCGCTGTACAGACGGCCTGTTCAAGGATGGCCAGCGACCCATCGGCAGTCCCGCACTTGCTCAAGAACGCGACAGGCAGTGGAAACGAGAGGGTCAAACTCACGCCTCTCCATAGCAAGCAGCGACTACTAAAGCTTGATATGTGCTGTCGGGAGCGGTACTGAGACGGTTTCTAATACCAGTCAAGATCTGCCACGAACGACCGCAGCATCGACCGGGTTACGTGTGGCATACAGACCACCCGCATCTCGCCGGCACCGGTTTTGGAGACGCGCCAGCCGCGGTCGCGCAGTTCGTCAGTCATCGGCACCGAGAGGTCGGCGGCCACGAGCGGGAGTTCCGGTCCGACCACGTCGTGGCCCCGGACGCGAAGTTGGTCGGCAAGCCACTCGGCGTTCGCCATCGAGCGTTCGTACTGCTCGCGGTAGCCCGCGGGCCAGAGTTCCTCCATCGCGGCGACGGCCGACGCAACACCAGCGCCGGAGCGCGTTCCAGTCAGCGTGAGCTGGCTCGTCGATTCGAGGTAGGGCGTCTCGACGGCCAGCTCGTCCAGCAGCGAGTCGTCCCGAGCCAACAGCCCGCCGGCCGGGACAGCCGCCTGGCCGACCTTGTGTGGGTCGATAGTCATCGTGTCCACGGCAGCGTGGCCGAAATGCCAGTCGTGGTCGGTGAAAGGGAGATAGAACCCACCCCAGGCAGCGTCGACGTGACAGAGCGCATCGGCGTCGCGAGCGATGTCAGCCATAGCGGGGATTGGATCGACGAAGCCGTACTCCGTCGAGCCCGCGACGCCGACGACACAGACGGTGTCGGCGTCGACCAGTTCGGCCACGGCGTCGGTGTTGGCGCGGTAGTCGCTGGCAGGTGCGGTCCGGAGTTCCAGATCGAGCACGTCCGCGGCCTTGGTGAACGAAAAGTGGGCATGAACCGGGGCGACGACGTTCGGATCGTCGGTATCAGCCCGGTTGCGGGCGATACGCAGCGCCTGGACGTTGGCTTCCGTGCCGCCGGAGGCGACGTATCCCGCGGGGTTGGCCAGTCCAGTCAGTTCGCCCAGCGCGTCGACGGCCGCATCTTCGAGGTCGGCGACAGTCTCGTAGGTACCCGGGTCACCAGGGTTCGTCGCCAGAAATCGCTCCGCCGCGTTTCGAGCCACTGGGTGGGGGACGGTACACATCGAGGAGAGAACGCGTTCGAAATCCTGTGGCTCGGCCCGCTGAAGCATCCTGTCTACACTGTGGCGGTCGACCGATTTAGCCGTTTTGCTCCAATATCTCGATGATGTCGTCGTCAGCGTCGGCTTCCGGGACAGTCATCGACCCATCCATCGTCGTCACCGCACGCCCGCCGACCCACGCCTCCAGCCCGTCGGTGTCAACCCTGACCGTGCCGGGCCGGTCGAGGAAGTGCCCCCCCTCGACCACTACGTGCTCGATTGTGTCGTCAAGTGCTCCTTCACGACGGACGAAGGCAGCACAGGCACCGGCGGCAGCGCCGATGACGGGTTCCTCGCCGACGCCACGGGACGGGACGAAGCCCCGGCCGTGGAGCGTCGACTGGCCACCGACCGTATCGAAGGTGAACGCGTACAGTCCGGCCGCTTCGACACGGTCACAGAGCGCACCGATGGCCTGGAACTCCGGGTCGATACGGCTGACGTGCTCGAAGTAGTTGATCGGGACCAGCAACCACGGTTCGCCGGTGTCGGCGACCACCATCGGCATATCCGCACCGATATCCTGCAACGTTGCCGCGTCGACACCCAGCGTATCGGCCACCTCGTCGTAGTCCAGCGAGAGCGCCTCGAACCGGGCCGCACCCTGTTCGACCCACACCGTCCCGTCGTCCGTTATCTCCACCTCGCGGGTCTGTCCGATGGTCTCCATCTCGTACTCGCCCGCATCGAGGCGGCCGCGCTCGAACAGCGTCGTGAAGGCGGCGACAGCCGCGTGGTCGCTTCGGTCGGTTTCGCCCCCGGGCGTGAAAAACCGCAGCCGTCGGTCGGCACGCGTACTGTCGAAGACGAACGCCGTCGCGCTCGCGCCCAGTTCCGCCGCGATGGCCGCCAACTGGTCGTCGGCCAATCCATCCGCATCCGGCACGACTCCGGCCGGATTCCCCGCCATCGGCTCGGCGGTGAAACTGTCGACCAGCAACACGTCCCGTGTGTCCATGGCCGCCTGTTGTGGGACCTGCCGGATAACTGTTCCCCGAACTGGCAACGGGGGAGTGAGTTATCCCGACCATTGTAGCGATATACCGGGCTGATACTGCCGGCTATACGTTCGTAACAGCGTGTGATAAAAACGTCCCCAACCCTGTAGTTGCCATCCGTAAGTGGTCAGTACAGG
>JAQCNK010000333.1 GCA_028275075.1 Haloarcula sp.
CCGAGTGGGTTCGAGTCCGAGCCGACTTGCAGTCCGAACAGCCCAACGTTCGTCAGGAAGAAATACAGCACGAGCACGCCACCGGTCCAAGCAAGCTTGCGCTTGAACGGGACGTGTCCTTCCGGACGGCGGACTGCCGGCATCCGCACGAGCAGTGGTTCGGCGATATCCTTCCAGCTCATTGTCTCTCCTTATTCCTCGTCGTCCGATTCGTCTTCGGCGTCGGCATCTGCTTGCCGTTCCTCACCGAACTCGGTCAACGTTGCAGTGCCGCCCGCGTCTTCCACTTTCTCGATTGCGCCCGCCGAGAACGCGTCGGCGATGAGGGTGAGTTCGTTGCGGACCTGGCCCGCACCGAGCACCTTCACCACGTCGGCGTCCTCCGCCTCGTCGACGACCTCGCGAGCATCGATGATGTAGCCGTCGCCATCCTCTTGGGCGAGGCCATCGGCCGCGTACAGCACAGCGTTCTCGTCGAGTTCGCGGACATCGACCGTCGCGACCGCTTCCTGAACCTGCTCTGGGCGCTTGAAGCCGCTCTTGCCGAGTGGTTCGTGGTTGTGGAACTCGTGTTTGTCACGGCCAGCGGCACCGCGGCCACCGCGGTGGCCGGCACCACGCCGATTCTTGTGTGAGCCGCCGCCATGGGTCCGGGAGCCCCGCTGTCGTCGTTTCTTGCTCGTCATTATCGCATCGCCTCCAGGAGCGAGTCGATGCCCTCGGTGTCGTGTCGGCCGAGTTCACCGCCCTCCTTCGTCGGACGTTTGATGCCGTCGTGGCCGCCACGTGGCGGGTGCAGACGGAGCGTCGGGGAGAGACCCTGCTCCTGCAGCGTCGTCTCCTCAGCGACCAGCGACTGCGCCAGTGTCTCAATGTCGTCGAACTCGGTGTTCTCGGCGACCCACGCGTCGTCGATATCGGCGTCGCCCTCGTCGGGCTCGGCGCGTGTTTCGATGAGTTGCGCGACAGTCTCTTCGCTCGGCTCACCGAACGCGACGAAGTCGTTGACCTTCGCCACCATCCCGTTGTACGTGTCCGTATCGGGGACGAGCGTACAGTGGTTGACGTGGTGGATGTTCAGCATCTTCAGCGTGTCGTGGATATCCGTATCCATGTTCACGTCGCCGCGGATCTGGACAAGTGCTTGCATCACTCGATCACCTCGCGTTTCTCGAAGGTGCGCTCGGGGACGCGGGCCTCGGCCGTGTTCTGCAAGGCGTTGAACGTCGCCTTGGCGAAGTTGACTGTAGTTCGTGTGTTCCCCGACGACCGGGTCCAGATATCTTCGATGCCCGCGAGTTCGAGCACCTTGCGGACGGTCTCCCCGCCGGCAAGGCCCAATCCGCGCGGGGCGGGCTGGAGCTCGACCTCGACGCTGCCGGCCTTCCCCTCGGCGCGTAGCGCGACCGTGTGCGGACGGCCACAGCCACACTCCCAGGACCCACAGCCCCGCGAGACGTCGATAATGTTCAGTTTGGCCACGTCGATGGCTTTCTGGATGGCACCGCCGACCTGATCGTCACGCCCTTCTGCGTAGCCGACCAGCCCGTCGCGGTTGCCGACTGCGACGACACAGCGGAACTTCACCCGCCGGCCGGAGTCGGTCATCCGCTGGACCATGTTGATATCCAGCACTTCGTCTTCCAGATCGGGAACGAGCTGGTCGACGACTTCCGATTCTTTCAGGGGAAGCCCGGAGTTGAGCGCCTCCGTCATGGAGTCGATCTCGCCGTCGACAACCTGCTTGCCGAGGCGTGTGCGGGGTTCCCAGCCGTTGTTACCACTCATAGTTCGATGTCACCTTCCAGTAGGGTCTCCCGGATATCGTCGAAATGCTCCGGGAGGTCTGCAGCGTCGAAGTCCCCGCTGTACAGCGGTTCGTCCAGCATCTCGTCGTACTCGGCGATGTGGCTACCGCGCGTGCGCTGCCAGTCGGCGAGCACGTCGTCGTTGTGGGGGACTTCGAGGCCGGCGTCGATGGCGCCTTCCTGTATTGCGAACACTTTGCTTCCGGGGGTCGGGGTGTTGAGGCCGATGTCGAGCACCGCTTCCTCGACGCCAGCGTCGAGTGCGCGGAGACCCGCGAGGAGACCGGTGAGGTAGGCCGCGGGCATATTGCCCGTCGGGGCCTCCCACCCGTACTCTTCGAGGTCACCGGACTCGGCTGCCGCGAGCGTGCGGTCGCCGTCGGGCCCGAGAGTCACCAGCTGCGCCCTGGTGTGCTTGTTGCTCTTTCGAGCGACAAGGCGTGGCTTGCCAGATTTCAGCAGGCGCAACCGCTGATGGTAATCCGTTCGAGCCTCGCGGCGTCGCCGCATCGGAACCTTATATCGTGGTCCTGTCGCCATTATGCGTCACCGTTGTTTGCGTCGATATATCGTTCGAGATCGGCAACGCTGTCGAACTCGCCACCGCCAGCCTTGTCGTACAGGTCGCGGTAGGCGGACTTCGAGAGCGTGCCATCGTCGCGCAGTTCGCGCAGCTTCGTTCGCTGTGCGCGAATGCGAGACTCCCAGTTTTGCTTCTCGTTCTGTCGGGCCCCAGCCTTGCCCTTCCGGGAACCGGCTCCCTTCTGGTGGCCGTAGGCCTGCTTCTCCTTGCGTTCGCGGGCGCGACCGCGGGAGTTGCCCTTCTTATCTTTGGCCGTGATGGCACCCTCCTCGACCAGCTCGCGAACGTCTTCGCGAGTGATGGCGTCGGCGATGTCACCTTGGCGCTCGGGGTTGAACCAAACGCGGTCGTTCCCAACGTCAAGTATGTCCGATGCAAGTCGCTTCTGTGCGGAGAGATCCGTCATTACTCACTCACCTCGACTTCAACGTACGTGGGGTTGAGCACGCGGATGCCTGCGTCCTCGGCCTCCTCCTCGATGCGCTCGCGCTTGCGTGCGCCGACCTTCGAAGCGATCCGGACGGCCTCGACGTCGCCGTCGACGCCCTCCAGATCGTCCGTGTTGTGGACACGGACTTCCTCGAAGCCCGAGGGGTGTTTGCCACGTACCGCTTTCGACGAGCGAAAGCCCGCCTCAACGGTGGCGCCCTTGCCCTTCATACCGCGGCGCTGCTTCGAGAGCTGGCCGCGCGGGCGTCGCCAGGACGTGGACACGCGCTTTTTCTTGTGGTGGTCCTGTCGGTTGAACTGCGGGCCGCCGACGCGGTGTCGCTGGGCCAGCAGTCGGGCCGTCTCGTCGTCGAGAGCAGGCGTCTTGTCGGCGAGACCGCGAGGCTGGAGCTCCGTCTCCACGTCCTCAGCGTCCTCGGCCGCTTCTCCGCCTTCCTCTTCGACATCAGCTTCCGTCTCGGTCTCGACTTCGAGACCGCCGACATCGGCCTTGATACGGGCCGCCAGCGCGTTACCCACGCCGTCGGCCGCCGCCAGATCCGACTGGTCCGCACCACGGACGTCGTCAACCGTCTCGAAGCCCGCATCACGAAGCGACTCTGCCTTGGCATCACCGACGCCGCTGATGTCGGTTAGTTCCTGAGCCTCGGCCGCCTCGTCGTTGGATTCGTCGTCTGCCATCAGGCGTCACCTCGAGAGGGTTTCTGGGTGATGTAC
>JAQCNK010000334.1 GCA_028275075.1 Haloarcula sp.
CGGTCAACGAGTTCGTCGCCGGCTTCATCGGCTCGCCGTCGATGAACTTCGTCGACGTCGACGTGGAGACGGACGGCAGCGGCGCGACGGTCCGGAACGAGGAGGCGGGGCTCGAACTCGACCTCTCAGCCGAGTACGTCAGGGGCCACAACCTCCGGAACGGCCGGTACACCCTGGGTATCCGTCCCGAGAACATCGTCCTCAACGAGGCGCCGAGCGGCGGCGAGACCCTGCGCTCGACCGTCGAGGTTGTCGAGCCGATCGGCTCCGACAACTACGTCCACCTCACCGTGACCGAGGACTTCCTCGCGCGCTCGCCCGCGAACGTGAAGCCCGAGGCCGGCGACGAGGTCGGGATCGACTTCGCGGAGAAGGACATCCACCTGTTCGACCCCGAGACCGGCGAGGACGTGTTCCTCACCGACGAGGAGATCGCGGCCGCGGTCGCTTAACTGGGGTCGATTTTCGGATAGAGCGTCGGTGTGTGAACCGATCGTTCGTACTTTCTGTGTACTGAGCGCGAGCCGGACCGAGGTCGGGCCAGTCGGTCGATCCGTACGCGATGGGTCTCTTTACGGGTATCGTCTCGCCTTCGGCCGTGATCGCAGGCGGAGAGTCGGGGTCGATATCCGTTTCCGCCTGTTCGAGCGTGAGTCGAAGCCTCCCACCGGAAGCCTGTCGAGGCATCCGCCGCTGGCGGTTGCGAGCACCGTTCCGGCGTCGAGGGCTCGTCGGTTCATAGCTAATATCACCTAAGCCGGCAGTATAAACAAGCTCAGGCGTCCGCAAACCACCGCGCAAAGAGTATAACGAAGAGAACGATAGCGATGAAGTTCACTAGCGGTCGGATAAGCCGGATGAACGCGTCGACCTGCTGATTGACGAGCCAGATGACATACGCGGTGGGCCCAGTAGGCGCCTGTGGGCCGGCCGTGCTGTACAGCGTCACAAGATACGTGAGACCGAGCACCAGTATTCCGCCGACAAACACGGTCTGGGAGAACGGTCGCTCGGGCCGCGCGTCGGCCTTCCACCCCGATCCGGCAGTCGGCACACGAACCGTGGTGACGAACTTGTCGCGGTCAGCGCAGGATCGGCATCTGCCGATGAGGTTAGTGAGTCGGTGATCACCGCCCGGTGGCGCGCGAATATGGTGGACGTATAAGAATTCAGACGCTCGTCCGCAGGTGACACAGCGCCCGTTCTGCCGCTCGCGGACCGCTGCCTCTCGCGCCCCCCAATCCGGCGGCAGTTTCCCGCCGTCGTCATACGACTGGTCGTCGTCGTAGCCGTCGGGATCGTCAAAATAGGGGTTAATGTCTGTCATGGCAGTCGCTCACCGAAGGCGTAAGCGGCGGAGAGTGCTGTCGAAGCGCCCAACACAAAGAACAGCAGCCACGTGAGCCCGCCCCCGACACGCGTGAGGCCGAGGGCTGCGAGCGTCCCAATCGCGAGCCACACCGGCGGCGCTGTGTCCTTCGGTTCCAGTTCCTCCTCGTCGACCTCGGCCGGGTCATCAGAAAGCGTGTCGGGATCGTACGGCTGTTCGCCTCCTGTCGGCTCGCGCCACGGTGGTGCCATGTCCTGATACAGCCCGCTAGTGCGCAGTTTGACGAGCGTGTAGGGCGTGTTACCCAGTTCGAACGTATGCTCCAAGAAGCCATCATCGGTGGTCGCTTGGACCGTTGCCTGCTCCGCGCCTGCGGGGAGTGTTGTCGTCACGACCCCGGTCGTCGGAGTTGATACTGATGCTGTCTCATCGCTGTCGCTGTCGATAACCACGGTGTCAAGTTCGGCTGGTCGCCGTTCCTCCCCGTGTTCAACGGTCACGACGAGGCCTTGTTCGTCTGTCCCGAGCTCAAGGTTACAGCCACTCAGATACCCGCCGAGCCGCTCGGGGAGCCGGCGGGCCGTTTCCGGGGCGAAGTCGGCGTGCGCACCGACGTTTCGGAAGAGGTCCGCGCGGTGACGTCCCGTCACGGTTTCAACCAGTTCTATGACCGCGGTTACGCCACTGGGGTCGGTATCTTTTGACGGGAACACCTGCGTTTGTACCACCGAGAGCGAGTCAGGAGCGTCGGAAGTGGGAAACGGAGGCGCATGCGACCAGTTCGCGTCGAGATCATCGACATCCGGGTGTATCAGCGCGTGACATTTGCCACAGAGGGTCGCAAGATTCGACAGCTCGTTGCTTCCCCCCTGTTCAAGCGGCGTGAGGTGATGGATTTGGACTGTGTCGACGGCCCCGATATACCGGCCACACCGGAGACACTGGTACTCATCGCGGGCTTTGACCGCCTCGCGTCGCTGGTCCCAGTCAGGTGGGTACTTGCCCGATCCGAACCACGACGCGTCGTCGTCGTAGGTGTCGACCGCGTCGTACGTCCGATCGATGTCGTACTGCCGGTACAGTCCACCTGGGGTCGCTACCTCGCTCATCTCGCCGATTGGCATTGGGTCCCGTTTCCACGGATTTGAATGTTACTTGTTACCATGATCGTGGAACAGACCGCTTTGTCGAACAGGCACTGAGCCGCGGTTCAGGCGGTTCACACAGCGGTTCCGTGTCGATGATGGCGAACGTCGAGACGATTTTACGGTACTGCCGGTACCGGCCCGACACTCGCACGGCATCGCCGAGCGAGCGCTTCACCGTGTACGAGTAGCGTCGCGGGGAATCTCCCGTCTCCCGTCGCCGGCGACAACGGCTTGAAGTGCGCGCTCGTCGGACAGTCAGTAAGCATGGAGCCGCCAGACATCGAGCGGTTGGACGAGCGGACCGTCCAGCGGATCGCGGCCGGCGAGGTCGTCGAGCGCCCCGCGAGCGTCGTGAAGGAGCTGGTCGAGAACAGCCTCGACGCGGGCGCGAGCCGCGTCGCCGTCTCGGTCGAGTCGGGCGGCACGGAGGGGATCCGCGTCCGCGACGACGGCGTCGGCATCCCCGAAGACCAGTTGGAGGCGGCCGTCGCGGAGCACGCCACCTCGAAGATCGGCGACATCGAGGACCTCGACCGCGGCGTCGGCACGCTCGGCTTCCG
>JAQCNK010000339.1 GCA_028275075.1 Haloarcula sp.
GAGTACCCGTCGGGGGCGTCTTGCAGGTTCTCGACGACCGTCTCGATGGTGAGTTCACCGCCGAAATCCATGCCGAACTGCCCCCCGTCAGTCATGTCCCCGGCCTGTCGCGCGACCACTGCTGCCGCCCCCGCATCATCGAACGTCTCGGACAGTTCGTGTTCGAGTTCCTGTCGATCCACAGTGGTTCCTTGCCAGCGACGGACTTGAATCTACGGCTATACGGGTCGACAGAACGATTGATAGAATTCGCCTCCGCCAGACCCCGGCGGATATCTATCAGGGCTTCTGTCGACGCGTATAGCAGCGGCTTTGTGTGCAATGAGACTGGCACGGAGTCGAGCAGCCAGAACTCCCCAAACGACAGCGAAGCAGACGATCCGAGCGGTCGAGGGCGTTCGGTCCACTCCGGATATCGTCGCAGAACGGTCGCCGGTCACATCTGCGTGGCTCTCCGGCTAAACGGCGGAAAATCGAGGTGGGTAGAACGAGTTATACTGTCGGCCGTGAAACTACGGGAGAGTTCGCCCAGCCCGGACCGGCGAATAGCTCCACGTAGTTACAACCGACTGTATCAGTTGCCCTTCTCGATGGGAGCGCCGACGAGGTTGCCCCACTCGGTCCAGGAGCCGTCATAGTTGATGGTGTCGTCGTAACCCAGCAGTTCGTGGAGCGCGAACCACGCGACAGAGGAGCGCTCACCGATACGGCAGTAGGCGACTGTCGTGGAGTCACCGTCGATACCGTACTCACCGTAGAGCTCCTCAAGCTCGTCGTAGCTCTTGAACGTCCCGTCGTCGTTCGTGACGGCGGCCCACGAGATGTTCTCTGCGCCGGGGACGTGGCCGCCGCGCTGGGCGGTCTCTTGCAGTCCGGGAGGCGCGAGGATCTCGCCGGAGAACTCCTCTGGCGAGCGGACATCGACCAGCGGCAGGTTCTTGTCGACGGCGTTCTGGACGTCGTCGCGGTAGGCGCGGATGGACTCGCGCGGACCGGCTGCCTCGTAGTCGGCCTCGGAGAACTCTGGGACCGCATCGGTGGTCTCGTAGTCGTTCTCGATCCAGTACTCGCGGCCGCCGTCCAGCAGCTTCACGTCGTCGTGGCCGTAGTACTTGAACTGCCAGTACGTGTAGGCGGCGAACCAGTTGGAGTTGTCACCGTACAGCACGACGGTGTCGTCCTCGCTGATACCGGCAGCGCCGATGGTCTCTTCGAACTCTTCCTGAGAGAGAATGTCCCGTGTCGTCTGATCCTGCAGGTCTGTCTCCCAGTTGAACCCGATGGCGCCGGGTGCGTGTGCCTCGTCGTAGGCTTCCGTGTCGACGTCGACTTCGACCAGTCGGAGGTCGGAGTCGCCGTCCTGGAACTCGTCCAGATGCTCGCTGGCCCAGTCGGCCGAAACGAGCACGTCGTTGGCGTAATCAGTCATAATGCATTGAGGCGTTTGTCCACCACCACTATAGTACCACGACTGCCGGCATGGACGGCCACTCCTCGCCTGTGACGGCATATGTTGCCCCTACAACAGGAATGGCGTGTGTCAACATTACACACCAGAAGCGGTTGAAATGGCAGGCGTGAACGGGGATGTCGGGAAGCGGCGAGAGACAGCCGGCAACTGTTGCCAGTAGCTTCGACCGGGCGCGATGGGAGTTTTCAAGCGGCCGGAGCCGGAAACGCCAGTAATGAGTGATATCGTCTCTGCGGACTGGGTGGCGGACAACCTCGACCGTCTACACGTCGTCGACGTGCGCGACGGTTGGGAGTACGATGCGATGGCCCACCTCCCGACAGCGGTCTCAGTGCCGTTTGACCGTTTCCGGACCGAGTCGGGAGATAGCGAGGGGATGTTGCCCGATCACAGCGAGTGGGCGTCACTTCTCGGATCGGTCGGCATCGACGCCGACAGTGAGATAGTCGCTTACGACGACCACCACGGCGTCTTCGCCGCCCGCTTTCTCGTGACGGCCGAACTGCTAGGACACGACCCAGCGGCGCTCCACCTGCTTGACGGCGACTTCTCCAGTTGGCAACTCGAACACCCGACGAGCGGCGACCCGGCCGAGTTCGAGTCGACCGACTACGAGGTCGATCCGCCCGACACGACACCGCTGGTCGACGCCGACCGGGTCGCCGCTGCGAGCGACGACTCCGACGTGGTCCTCGTCGACACCCGTGATGAGTCCGAATACGTCGCGGGCCACATCCCCAGTGCCGTCCTGCTGGACTGGCGAGAGCTCGTCGACGATGAGACACGCGGGCTGCTTCCCCGAGAGGCGGCCCTCAAAGTGCTTGAATCGGCCGGTATCGTCCCCGAGAAGCGTGTCGTGTTATACTGCAACACCGCCCGGCGTATCAGCCACACCTACGTTGTGCTCCGGCACCTCGGCTTCGAGAACGTCGAGTTCTACGAGGGAAGTCTCACCGAGTGGAAGGCCCAGGACCGCCCACTCGAAGAGGAGTAGTGGAACTCACGAGCTACCTTATCGAGTGGCCATCAAAAGGGTTCCTCCGCTCGCTGGAACGCATGTGTAGTCAGAGCAGGACGGCTGCCAACAGTCAGAACGGGGTCGTGTTTCCGGGGGCTTTCCGGCGCTCTGAACCAGTCACACAGTGGACGAGGACCGAACGAGCAACGGTCAGGGCGCGACACCGACGGTAACGAGCGTCCCTAGCTCCCGGTAGCGTTCAACCATCGCTTCGCGGGACTCCCAGTCACTAGTGGGAAACTCGCTTTCGGTCGGAATATCTATTTCGCGGTCGGGGACGTTGTCCTGAACGGCGACGGCCAGCCCCGCCTCGCGAAACGCCTCGCGGTACTGGGCCCCGCTCCAGCGGGTCATCGGCACCTCAACCAAGTCGTCCCAGGCGTGGGAGTGGACGTTCTCCTCGTAGTAGTTCACGGCACAGTGGAAGGTGCCGCCCGAGCGGAGGACGCGTGTGATCTCGTCGAGCACGGCGTGGGGGTCGCTGGCGTAGTAGAACGCTTCCATCGAGAAGCAGTGGTCGACGCTGTCAGTGTCGAACGGGAGGTGTTCGAAGTCACCCACCAGAAAGCCCACGTTGCCGTCTTCGGTGTATTCACGGGCGTTTTCGGCCATAGCCGGTGAGGCGTCGATACCGTAGGCCCGGCCGGCGTCGGCAGTGTCCCGGAGCGCACGGCCGGCGTAGCCGCTGCC
>JAQCNK010000344.1 GCA_028275075.1 Haloarcula sp.
CTCTTGGTGTGTGCCAAC
Organism: Haloarcula sp.; assembly: GCA_028275075.1. Lineage (GTDB taxonomy): Archaea > Halobacteriota > Halobacteria > Halobacteriales > Haloarculaceae > Haloarcula. The sequence goes on from JAQCNK010000344.1 coordinate 19, forward strand.
CACAGCTACATGCTGGTCGCAGGTGTCTTCCCGATATGGCAGAGACACAGTCCCAGCCGGTCAATCGGCGGATGGCGTCGCTATCGACTCTCGAACGGGGAATCGTCGTGCTGGTCGGCATCACTGCACTGACACACATTTACCCGGGTATCGTCGAGGGCGCGCCGCCGCTCGTACTCGCCGGACTGGGCTTTCTCGGCGGGGCGGCGTTGTACGTCCGCGGGGTCCGCAGACAGGCTCTCACTGTCGCGGCGATACCGTACACGGCCGTTCAGATACCGCTCTGGGTCGTTATAAAGGCCGGCGACTACACGCTCGTCGGCTACGTCGACAAGGCCGTCCAGGTGGTCCTCGTCCTTGCATTGCTCGCCCTCGTCGCCGGACGGTACCGCGACTGATCGATCACCCCACTCGCTCGCCGCCGTCACGGTATGCCGTCCGATAGTCTTTTCATAGTCTTGGAATTACCATACATTATTATATAGTCTCCGCACCTACACTCAGACGGGAACAGATGACTACGAACACTGCTGAAGCCGAGACGACTGTCGACGCCCGTGGCGCGACCTGTCCGGGACCGCTGATGGACCTGATCGGGGAGATGCGGGCCGTCGACACTGGGGCTGTCGTCGCCCTGTTGAGCGACGCCGAGAAATCGACGATGGAGGTCCAGGAGTGGGCCGACGAGGCCGGGAACGAGGTCACCGACATCGTCGACGAGGGAGACCACTACAGGATTCACGTAAAGAAACTATGACAGAACACATCGCAATCGTCGGCGGCGGGACAGGCGGAACCGTACTGGCGAACAACCTCGCGGAGAAACTGGCGACAGAGATCGACGCCGGTGAGGTAGCGATCACGCTGTTCAACGACGGCCCCGACCACGTCTACAAGCCCGTGTGGCTCTACGTCGCCTTCGGACAGCGCGAACCGTCGGATGGCCGGCGCCCGCTCCGTGAGTTGGTCGATGACCGCGTCGATATCCGGCAGGACTACGTCTACGATATCGACCACGAAGCGAAAGAACTCGAACTCGTCGACGCTACCGAACCGGTCGCATACGACAAGCTGGTCGTCGCAACTGGCTCCCAACTCGAGCCCGAGAGAGTGCCGGGGCTCGTCGATGGTGGGCACCACTTCTACGGCGAGGACGGTGCCGGGGCGCTCCGCGACGAACTCCTCGGCATGGAAGATGGCCACATCGTGCTGAGCGTCATCGGGTCGCCACACATGTGTCCCGCCGCGCCACTGGAGTTCGTGTTCATGGTCGACGACTGGCTCCGTGAGCGGGGTCGACGCGACGACTTCGAACTCACGTACACCTACCCAATCATGCGAGTGCACGGGAACGAGCATATCGCCGAGTGGGCCCAGCCTCGCCTCGAAGAACGCGACATTGCCATCGAGACGATGTTCAACGCCGAAGCGGTCGACCCGGAGGCCGGGACAATCACGTCGATGGAGGATACGGAACTGGACTACGACCTCCTCGTCGCCATCCCGCCCCACACCGGCAGCGACCTCATCGAAGAGGCAGGTCTCGGAGACGGTGGCTGGGTGGACGTTGACAAACATACACTCGAAGCGACCGGCTTCGAAGACATCTACGCCATTGGCGACGCTGCACAGACCGGCGTGCCCAAAGCCGGCAGCGCTGCGCACTATCAGGCGAACGTCGTCGCCCAGCGACTCTCGAGCGAGATCCGCGGTCAGCCGGCGACCGCCGTCTACGGTGGCAAGACTATCTGCTTCATCGAGACCGGGATGGACGACGCGACGTTCGTCGAGTTCGACTACGAGCGCCCACCGAGCCCGAGTGAGCCAACCCGAGCCATGCACTGGTCGAAACTCGCCTACAACGAATCGTACTGGCTCACCGCGCGGGGGCTCCTCTGAGGTGACGAATGATGAGTGAACAACATCCACCCACCGACGAGCTGACCGAGGAACTGACCGCCGCCATCGAGGCGAACCCCGAGGCGTTCACCACGTTCGTCCGGAACCTCGATACGGTGAACGAGCTGGTCGAAGTGGCCGAACTTGGGACCGCTGCGATGGACGACGAGATGGTCGCTGAACTA
>JAQCNK010000349.1 GCA_028275075.1 Haloarcula sp.
GAGGTGCACAACCCGGTGTTCGGGTCGGCAACCCCGGACGGGGAGCTCCCAGTAGTTCTGCGACTATACGGGTCGACACTGATAGATATTCGCCGGGGTCTGGCGAGCCGAATTCTATCAATCGTTCTGTCGACCCGTATAGGCTGATACTGTACCTACGTGGAGATAATCGCCCACCCCGAGCCCGGCGATTTCTGCCGTGATGTTGCAGCCGACAGTATGAGCGTGGCTGGTGGGACACCGGCTCTCGACACCGCCACATCGCAAATCTGGAGCGCCATCTCGCTGAGCGGTACCCTTTTTTCGCCTGGCAACGCGGTCGACGTATGACACTCTTCGGAACGAGCGGCATCAGAGGCCCGGTCGGCGAGACTGTGACGGCAGATCTCGCGCTAGCACTGGGTCGGGCGCTGGGCGTCGACTGTTCTCGGGTCGTTGTCGGCCGGGACCCGCGTGCGAGTGGCGAGTTCCTCACGTCGGCGCTAGTGGCGGGGCTGTGTGAGAGCGGTACCGACGTGGTCGATGTCGGCGTCGCCGCGACGCCGACGGTCGCCCGGGCGGTCGGGTGGCGCGACGCTGATGCCGGCGTCTCGATCACGGCGAGTCACAACCCGCCCGAGGACAACGGGCTAAAGCTCTGGCAGCCGTCGGGGCAGGCCTTCGACAGCGAGGGCCGAGATCGAATCGAAAGCCGCCTGGAAGACGGGGCCTTCGAGCCCGCCGCGTGGGACGAGACTGGGAGCGTCGAGAACTGGGACGCTAGCGCCCGCCACGCCGAGGCCATCCGGGCGACCCTCGACAGAGAGTCCCTGGACAGCCACGTTATCGTCGATGTGGGCAACGGCGCCGGTGCCATCACCGTCGATGTCCTACAGTCGATGGGTTGTCACGTCGAGACGCTCAACGCACAGCCTGACGGTGCGTTCCCGGGCCGACCCAGCGAGCCCAAAAGTGAGAACTGCACGTCGCTTTCGACACTTGTGGCGGCCAGCGACGCTGATCTCGGTATTGCCCACGACGGCGACGCAGACCGGATGCGGGCGGTGGCCGGCGACGGCACCTACCTCACCGGCGATGTGACACTTGCGCTGTTTGCCCGCGCAGCCGCCGAGTCCGGCCAGCGGGTCGCCGTGCCCGTCGATACGAGCTTGGCGGTCGCGGACTACCTCGCCGAGACCGACATCGGCGTGGAGTATACGCCGGTCGGTGATGTCTACGTCGCTGAGGCGGCTGAGGCCCCCGACGTGGCCTTTGGCGGCGAGCCCAGTGGTGCCTGGATATGGCCTGCCCACACGCTCTGTCCCGACGGCCCGCTCGCGGCCTGTACTATCGCTGCCCTCGATGCAGCCCGCCCGCTCGTCGAGCGTATCGCCGAGGTTCCAAACAACCCGATCCGCCGGGACAGTATCGAGGTTGAGGCGAACGAAGCGCTGATGAACCGGGTCAGCGAGCGTGTGCTCGCCGACTATGACGATGTGACGACGCTGGACGGCGTGCGCGTGGATCTTGGCGATGCGTGGTTCCTGCTGCGCGCCAGCGGCACCCAGCCGCTTGTCCGGGTGACCGCACAAGCCCGCGACGAGGCCCGTGCCGACGAGGTGTTGGCCACGGCTCTGGACTGTTTGACTGCCGCTCGCGAGTAGTACCGGTGGCTGGAACGGACCGATACGGTCAGTTGTAAGCCACTACCGGGCTTCTGTCGACCCGTATCAACCCGGCTGCTGTCGTCCCAACAGCTGCCACGCGCAGTCAGAAGTCGCTCGTGACGCTGTCGTCTTCACCCAGTTCCACGACGCTGTCGAACAGGTCACGGAACTGTTCAACAGTGCTCTCGTCGTGGACTCCCTGTGCGAGGTGGAACATCCCGACCGCGTCGTACGTTGCGAGTAACTCGAGGATGTCACCGACGGCCGACAGCGCCTGCTGTTCGTCGGCGTAGTAGATGAGTTCGGTCACCGAGTCGAAGCTCACGCGCAGTTTGCCGTCGTGGTCCTGGAGGAACTGCTCGGTCTCCTCGACGATGCCAGAAAGATCGTCGGGTGCGGAGACGTAGCGGACCTGGTCGGACTGACGGCGGGTGTAGCCCCGTTCGACCGACAGCGTATCGAGAATGGTTGCCCGGTCCTCGTCGACCTCGTAGTACTCCAGTTTCTGTTTGACTTCGCGGGCGGTGGTCCGCGTCGAGATGACCAGCATCGCGTCGGTGTCGGTCGAGAGGAAATCGGTGTCGAGGCGGTCGGTCGCTCCGGTGCTGGGATGTACCAGCAGGATTCCGGTCCCCCCCGCTACGGTGTCCGGCGTGTTGTCGATGGCCAGCGTGTACTCCATGTGCCCCAAGACGCGGTGCGACGGGCATTAACTTTTGCGAGGTACCGGTCAGAAGACGCTGTCGGCCGTAGCGGCCCCGACAACGCTGAAAATCGCGCCAAC
>JAQCNK010000355.1 GCA_028275075.1 Haloarcula sp.
TTCGAGGCACGCTACAACGCCGCGCCCAGCCAGTCACTCCCGGTTATCACCGGGGCAGAGCCAGACACGATCCAGCGGATGGAATGGGGTCTCGTGCCGTCGTTTGCGGACTCCAGAAAGGATCACGGTTACATCAACGCTCGGGCAGAAACGCTGGCCGAGAAGCGATCCTTCGCCGACGCCTACGAGTCCCGTCGATGTCTCGTTCCTGCCGACGGGATGTATGAGTGGGTCGAGCAAGACGGTGGCAAACAACCGTACCGCGTTGCCTTGCCCGATGACGAACTGTTCGCGATGGCGGGGCTCTACGAGCGGTGGGAACCGCCACAGCGCCAGACCGGGCTGGGCGAGTTCGGTGGGAGCGGCTCTGGGGGCGAAGACGAAATTATCGAGACGTTCACCATCGTCACCACGGAGCCAAACGACACCGTGGCAGACCTCCACCACCGGATGGCAGTGATTCTCGACCCGGACGAAGAGTCGACGTGGCTCAGCGGCGACACCGCCGACCTGCTCGACCCCTACGACGGGACGATGCGGACCTATCCAATATCGACGGCCGTCAACAGCCCCGGCAACGACTCACCGGCCATCATCGAGGACGTCGATCTGTAATGAACTGCGGAGCGTAAATAAAGGAAAAGCGCCGCCTACTGGACCCGACCGAACGCCAGCGTGCCGCTGATGGACTCGATATAGGCGTTGACGACCTGCCCTTCGCGAGCGCCGGAGACGAAGATGGTGTACTTACCCTTCTCGGCGACGCCGTCACCTTCGCGGCCGGTGCCAGTGATCTTGACTTCGTAGGTCTCGCCCTCTTCGAGCGTCGGAACGTCCTGCTGGCCGGTGTTGCTCGACCCCTTCGAGACCGGGCGGAAGGCACCACAGGCTTGGCAGCGGAGCATGTCTACACCATCTTCAGTTTTGAGGACGGTGTCGGGCAGGCCACACTCCGAACAGGTGACATACTCGGTGACATAGGCGTCGACAGCCGCCTGGAAGTCAGCGATGTCGAACGAGCCATTGTAGCGGGCCTCACCGCCGTCGAACTGTCCGTTGGTCCCGAACTCACGCTGGATGTTGCTGTGGAGATGCTGCGCGTCTCGGGAAAGCGCGTCGGCGATGGCTTCGAGGTTTGTCAGACGGGTGAACGCCCCGTCTGTCTGGCCTTCCGGTTCCGGGATCGAGAGGCGCTCACCGGCCTCGCGTGGCTGGTCCGGGAGCACGTCGTAGGCTCTGTCGAGTGCGGCTTCGTAGTTCATATCGGAGGAAGTAGGTTCGGCCCTATAGGCGTTCCGTGATAGTCGCTCCCATCGTTACTCCAGGTGGTGGTAGTCCAGTTCGTAGCCAGTGTCGACGGCGTCCTGAACCGCCGGGCTGGGGTCAGCCACGCCGCGGGTCCGTAGCTCCAGCCCCGTCGTCTCATCGCTCAGCAGGATATTGCGCCGCCACGTGTCGTCGGTCTCGGGGTAATCCGTCCGGTAGTGAGCGCCGCGTGACTCGGCCCGTTCGAGCGCGGCCCGCAAGGTAGCCTCTGCTATCGGGAGGCTAAACGACAGATCGACGGCGAACTCAAATTCCCGGCTCGTGCGGTCCCCCTCGACACGGAGGTCATCGGTGCGGTCGCGGAGGGCGTCCAGCTTCGAGAGCCCCTCCCGTAGCGACGATTCCGCCCGAAGGATACCCGCATGTTCCCAGAGGATGTTACCCAACTCCGCAAGCAGTTCGCTGGCCGTCACATCGCCGTCGCTGGCCCCGAGTTCCGCGAGCGAGCGAAACTCTCGCTGGGCAAGTGCGCGCTGGCCGTCAGAGACAGTCGGCGTCGGGTCATCGACCTGTTCGGCGACGTGTTCACCGACGAGCTTGCCGATAGCGACTGTCTCAGCCAGCGAGTTCCCGCCGAGCCTGTTGGCGCCGTGGACCCCCGCGACGGTCTCACCGACGGCATACAGCCCGGGTACACCGGTGTCGCCAGTTGCAAAGTCGATATCGACCCCGCCCATCGAGTAGTGGGCAGTCGGCGCGACCTCCATCGGCTCCTCGGTGATATCTACCCCGAGCGACCCGAACCGCTCGGTCATCGACGGAAGGCGGTCCCGAATGTAGTCGTCATCACGGTGGGAGATATCGAGATAGACGCCGCCGTTGTCGGTGCCCCGGCCCTCCCGTATCTCTTGGGCGATGGCTCGGGCGACCACGTCGCGGGCATCCAGTTCCATCTGGTCGGGTGAGTACCGCTCCATGAACCGCTCACCCTCCGCGTTGAACAGCCGGCCGCCCTCACCCCGGACCGCCTCAGTGACGAGACGGCCGTCCCACTTCTCCCCGTACCGCGCGCCGACCATCCCGGTGGGGTGGAACTGGACGAACTCGATGTCCATGAGTCGGGCGCCCGCGCCCATCGCCAGTGCTGGCCCGTCACCGTTGTTCTCGTCGGCACGCGAGGAGTGGCGGTGGTACAGCGCCGAGGAGCCACCGGCCGCGAGCACCACGTGGTCGCTACGGAAGAGAACGAACTGGCCGGTCTCCATGTCGAACCCCATCGCCCCCGCGACCCGCTCGCCGTCGCTCAGCAGACGCGTCACCATCACGTTGTCGCGGTAGGGGATCTCCATCTCCTGGGCCTTACCCACGAGTGCGTCGAGCATGGCCTCGCCGGTTCGGTCGCCGACGAAACAGGTTCGACGGAACGACTGGGCGCCGAAGTAACGCTGGTTTATCTTTCCGTCCTCAGTCTGGTCGAACGGCATGCCCCAGTCGGCCAGTTCGCGGATACGGTCAGGCATGTGTTTCGCCGTCAACGCAACGGCCTCGGGATCGTTGATGTAGTGCCCCTCATCGAGCGTGTCGGCGGCATGGATCGTCCAGTCGTCTTCGGGGTCCAACGACCCCAGGGAAGCGTTGATACCGCCGGCCGCCCACGTCGTGTGGGCGTCACCGTGGTCCCGCTTCCCGATGACCAGCGGCTCTACACCGGCCTCAGCCAGGGCTATCGCGACACGGGCGCCCGCCGCGCCCGCGCCGACGACCAGCACCGGGACCGACACCGTCTCGTAGTCGATGGTCTCGTCGTGGTCAGCCACTGAGTCGGCCGTCTGTAGGCGGTCTCGCATAACACAACATAGGGCGCGGAGACTGATAAATCCACGCGCGCGTGCGCGCACAAACGCATCGCGATAAACTGGGAGCCGATTGCGATTGATACTGGTGGCTGTAACAAACTGACGTATACGGGTCGACAGAACGATTGATAGAATTCGGCTCGCCAGACCCCGGCGAATATCTATCAGGGCTTCTGTCGACCCGTATAATTCGCCACCCCGGGCTGAGCGATTTCTGCCGTGATGTTACAGCCGACAGTATCAGCGCAAC
>JAQCNK010000359.1 GCA_028275075.1 Haloarcula sp.
CGTGACGCCGCCGACATCGGCGGGTTCGAGACCGGAGCAGCAGTGTTAGAGCGACGGGAACAGATCGGCAAGCTCTCTTGGGGTGTCGACGAGGTCGACGAACTGCTGGGCGGCGGCGTGGAGACCCAGTCCATCACCGAAGTGTACGGCGAGTTCGGGGCGGGTAAATCGCAGGTGACCCACCAGCTTGCGGTCAACGTCCAGCTCCCCGCCGAACACGGCGGGCTCGAAGGGAGCGCCATCTTCATCGACTCCGAAGACACCTTCCGCCCCGAGCGTATCGAGCAGATGGTCGAGGGCCAAGAGGACGAAGCCCTCGAAGATATGATGCAGCTCCACGGGATCGTCGATGAAGATGCGGCCGCCGACGCGACCGACGACGCGCTGATGGCCGACCTCGTCGAATCGGTGCTCGACAAGATCCACGTCGCGAAGGCGTTCAACTCCAACCACCAGATTCTGCTGGCCGAGAAGGCCCAGGAAATCGCGAGCGAGAGTCAGGACGACGAGTTCCCCGTCCGGCTGCTCGCGGTGGACTCCCTGACCGCGCACTTCCGCGCCGAGTACGTTGGCCGGGGCCAACTCGCCGACCGCCAGCAAAAGCTCAACAAGCATCTCCACGACCTGATGCGCGTTGGCGACCTCAACAACACCGCGGTGCTGGTCACCAACCAGGTCGCGTCGAACCCCGATTCGTTCTTCGGCGACCCGACCCAGCCTATCGGTGGTAACATCCTCGGCCACACCTCGACGTTCCGCATCTATCTCCGGAAATCGAAGGGGAACAAGCGTATCGTCAAGCTTGTCGACGCACCGAACCTCCCCGACGGCGAGGGCGTCATGCGGGTTGAGGGTGCTGGCCTGAAAAACGAGTAACGTTTCGTCTTCGGCCCTTACCGAAGACAGTGAAACAGAGCTATCTGTCCGAATTTTGGCAGGTAGATCAGTGCAAGATGGACAGCGCGTATCTTACGAAGCGAATTCTTCTAACTCACTGACCACTATTGTCTATGATCCCAAGCCTCAACTTGTGCGTGGTAATTCGCATCTGCGACTACTTTGTATATCGCCCCAACTATGCCTGCAAAACTCACACCCGAACCTAACAACGATATTGCACCACCAATCAGAATTTGTCCAAAGTTTGGACTTCGTGTGGCTACTGCTGGTTGTGCAAGGGTCGCGGGACTTCCTACACCACCAACTGCGATTGCTATACCGATAGCCGAAATTATTCCACCCAGTAAGAAAACTCCTAAAAAATAGCCAAAAAGTTTGAAACCGTATTTTATCCCACCGATTGTTCCTACTGCTTCTCTCATACTCATCAATATTGTTCGATTGAAATAAAACATGGCAATAATGTAAACTGAGTGGCATTGATTGATTAACATTGCAAGACTAACACTCTCATCCTCTATATCTTGCGCGGCAATTGGTAACAATATCACACCAGCGACAGTTGTTTCACCAGATTAGGCAAGAGCCTCGTCTTCTCTTTTGCCCGGTGAGCGACAGCGCTGTCCGGTCGCCACTGTTGTGTCCGCGCGCCTCGACTCCGCTCTCACCTTGCACTCGCTTTCCGCTTGCGTCTTTCGGGCCCTCTACCACCGGAGTGAAAGTACTCCCCACGGCCACAAACCACCAGACAGCGATACATCTCCTGTCGAAACAGGGGGGTTGTGACCGAAACCCACACTACAAGGAACTGCTGGGAGGCTACCTGCAGATTCGGCCGGGAGCTGATTCGGCGCAAACCGTCTCATACGGACTGGTGTCGTCGTTGACTGGCAACCGCGGTCGGCCGATCACGACACCCCGACTCATACTGCCGGCTATAACTTCGTAAAGATATTCGCCACCCGGGGTGGCGAATTCCTTCAGTTTGGTATAGCCGGCAGTATCAGTCTCAGTCGCCGGCAGACTTCATTCCGGTGTCCTCCAGATCCTCGCCGCCGACCGAAGAGCGCAGCGCGTCCATCCCGTCGTCGCGGTCGATACCGAAGTTATCGGCATACAGCGACTGGACGCGGTCGTACTCCGCATCGGAGAGCGGCGGCGTGTCCGGCGCACCGGTCCACTCGTCGATATCGTCGTTCGTGCGGAACGTGGGGGTGACCGAGGCGACCTCGTCGTTGGCGAGCAGCCACTGGATGGCGGCCTGCCCCATCGTGCGCTCGCCGTCTCGTTCCAGGAAACGGAGGGTATCGACCTTCTCGAAGCCGGTCTCGTACCACTCGGTCGGTCGGTGGGCGCGGTGGTCGTCGGCCTCGAACTCCGTCTCGGGGGTGACCTGCTCGTTTAGCAGCCCCGAGGAGTGGGGCACGCGAGCGACGATGGAGGTGTTGGCGTCCTGCTCACGGATGGTGTCGATGAAGTGCTGGCCAGGGGTCTGTTCGAAGAGGTTGAAAACGGTCTGGAGTACGTCGAACTCGTTTGCGACGGCGGCGTCGCCGTCGGCCAGCCAGCCGATAGAGGGGCCCAGCGCCCAGCCGATGGCCTCGACTTTGCCCTCTTCGCGGAGTTCGTCCAGGGTTTCCAGCACGTCGGGCGTGACCTCGTCGACGTTAGCGTTGTGGAGCATCAGGAGCTCGACGTGGTCCATATCCAGCCGGTCGAGCGAGCGGTCTAAGGCCGTTCGAATCCACTCGGGGGTGACCTTTTTCGGCAGTTCGCCGTGGCCTGCCTGTGGGTTGTTGTAGAAGTCGTAGCCGACCTTGGTGGAGACGGTCACGTCGTCCCTGACTTCCGCCAGCGCCTCACCGAGGAGTTCCTCGCTGTCGCCGTGGCCATAGACATCACCGGTGTCAAAGAACGTAACGTCCTGGTCGACGGCGTGTTGCACCATCTCGATGGCCTGTCCGCGCGTGCGGTCGCCCCACCAGTCCGTCCCGACGACCCAGGCACCGAAGCCGACTTCCGAGACCTCGATTCCGGTGTTGCCGAGCGTGTCGTACTTCATGAGTACGTGTTAGGACGGTTCGCACTTATCGCTCTTGGTTCGCCCGTCGAAAACGACGGGTCGTCACTTTCCGCCCCTGGCAGGAATCCGGAGGTCGGGGGCGGCGATACTATCGAGAATTGCCACGCGGCCGTACTCCCGTCGGACCCACCAGTAGAGCGCACCGGCCCCCAGCGCCAGCAGTGGGAGGGCGACCAAGCCGCCTTCCGGACCGAACGCGCCGCCGGTGACCAGTTCGGGTCCCGCGGATTCGGTCCCGACGAGCGCGACGCCGGTATCGAGCCCGCTGACGGGCAAGTCCCACAGCGAGAGGGTGTAGTTCCAGGCGATATGGAAGCCACAGGCGATACCCAGTCGCCCGGTGAGGACGTAGCAGGCCCCGAACAGGATGCCATAGAGCGTGATGTTCACAACTGAGAGCGGCGTGGCGCTTGGGTTTGTCCAGTGGATGAGCCCAAAGAGCGCGCCCGTCAGGACGGTGGCAGCGATGGTTGAAGCCGTCTTGCCGATGGCACCGGCGGCGCCCTCGGCGAGGTTCGTCAGGAGGTAGCCCCGGACGAGAATTTCCTCGGCGGTAGCCTGGACGACGAAGAAAGGGACCAGTAGGGCAAGGCCGACGACGGCGCTCGTCACGCCGAGGCCGAACGTACCGCCCGTCGTCGTGGGGAGGACGGCGGTGATGGTGGTCCAGCCGACGGCAAGCTCGACAGTCAGACCGATAGTCGGGAGTCCGACTCCGAGCGTGACACCAAAAACGGCGTCGCGCCACCACTGGGTGTCACGCCCCAGTCCGAAATCGGCGGCCGTTCGGCGGTCCAGCAAGTAGCCGAAGCCGAGCCCGGCCGCCCCCAGCCCGAGGAAGCCCCAGCCGAGTTCAGCGAGGCCGTACGCCGCCACAGCCAGCCCGCCCTTGCCGGCCGGCGCGGGGACGACAGCAAAGAGCAGGGTAAGCACCGCCCCGCCAAAGGCGGTGAGGACGAGCCAGAGACTGATTCGCCACGGCGCCCGGAGCCGCTTTTCGACGGGGTTGAGGAAGTAGCCGCGCACTTCCATGCTGAACGCCGACCTGTCCATGCCAGTGGGTGGAGTGGCGGCGGTTTATATTATCGGCTCCGTGGTCGTATTCACGGCTGCGCTCCACCGACGACGGGGCAGTGACACCGGTTGCGACGTAACGGAAACCACTATCTGCCCTCGCGGCCAGGCTTGTGACATGACGAAGCGCCACGTGTCGCTGCCGCCGCTCGCCGAGGAGGGGCTCCGAGCCTTCATCGATGATGTCGACGAGCGACTCTCGGGCGAGGAAGACACCTGTGACGTGGTCACAGACGTGCTAATCGATCTTCACGGTGATCGGGACGCCTACGAGCGCTGGCAGGCCGGTGACGATGTCTCGCCTGCCGAACGCGTTCGTCTCCAGGGGTACGATCCCTGCAACACGACCCTAGAGAGCGAGTACTACGCCGAGAAAGACGAAGAGCAGTTCAAACACTCGAAACATCTCCAGTGGCTCTGGCGACAGTTCGACGCGACGCCGATGGCCGACAACGTCGAGTTCGCGCTGCGCTTTCGCCGGATGCTCGCCGACCACCTCTTTGACTCCTGTGGCGACAACTGCCGCTTTTTCAAGAATATCTCTTTTACCTACGGTCACAACATCGAGGTCGGCGACAACGTTGTCGTCCACGACGACGTCCACCTGGACGACCGCGGCAAACTCACTATCGGCGACCGAGTCTCTATCTCGGATGACACCCACATCTACACCCACGACCATGACGGCGTCGACCAGACACACGTCGACAACTACCGCACCATCGTCGAGGACGACGTGCGCCTGACCTACGACTCGATGGTCCGTGCCGGGGTCCGGGTCGGCGAGAACGCCATCCTCGCGGCCAAATCCATCGCCGGGAAGGATATCCCGCCCCACCACATCGCGGCCGGCACGCCCGCCAAATCTATCGCTGTGAAAGATGGCTGGGAGCCCGTCGCCGATCCGCTGGAGGACGCCAACGTCGACCGGCGCGCCGAGCGCCAACTCGACGTTGCGGTTCCAGACGACATCTTCGTCTTCGATGAGTTCGGACGCGAGCTTTCGCCACCGGACCGTTGACACTCCCGTTCGAGTATCAACTCTGAAAAAGAGAGGCGAACAGCAAAGTAGCAAACTCGCCGAGACGTACGTATGCAACCCTGGATGTGGCTCACAGCGTACGTCCTCGGGTTCGGACTGCTGCAAGTGATTCTCTACCGGCATTTCAGCAAGCAGACGCCGGCTCCGGAGTCGGCCGAACGCCACCTCGCACGGGCTGACGGCGGCCAGCAGGTCACTACCGACGCGGCTGACACAATCTCCTGTGGGCACTGTGGTGCGGTCAACGAGTCACACAGTATGATCCGGTACTGCGGTGCCTGCGCCGAGTCCCTCCAGTAACACTAGTATACCAAACTGCAAGAACTCGCAAAACCGGCATGGAGCATCTCTTTACACGTTGACCAGGAGTTAGAAATTCACGGTTGCGTCGAAAAAAGCAGCTGGTGACGAACCCGGCTCTCGAAAGTGAGGCAGAGCGTTACTCAACACTCGGTGCCGTTTCGTCGGTGGTCCCTGGGATCTCAATTTCTATTTCCAGTTCCTGCTCGTCATATCCCTCAAATTCCACTTCGAGTTCAACCGGCTCTCCGAAAGTGAACGGTAGTTTCCATTCATCACCAGTAATAGTCAGTTCATCTCTCTGCTGGAGTTTTTCTCCAATCTCAACTAAGAATCGGCCCGCTTCGGCGGCACTGAGTCGGTATTCCTGTTCAAAGTCACGACCCTCCCGGATGATGGTTAAATCGTTCTCGGTTTCGTCCTCGGTGTTGGCATCCGTATCAGTCTCTGTCATCCATTACTTTTTAGGGTTGCCTAAATAAAAGCTGTGTGGTCTCAGATTGATAATTACTCGGCTCTGCATCTTTAAATTGGTGCGTGACGTAGGCAGCATTGAAACCTGATGCTGCCGATTACGGATTTCTTCTCGTGCACCGACGTGCTGGATGAATTCGACTCGCCATCATATCATCAAACGACTCACGCCAAAACGTACGTGACAGGTCTTGTTGCCGCAGCAAGACTGTAACCGGAATTGCACGAGAGGTCCTCCCTGCCGGAACTGACCGAGCACTCAACAAGTTCATCACTGATACTGTTGGCTGTACAACCCACAGTCGGCAGTGTAAATCCTTTACCGGGCGGCCGTGACTATCACATATGCGAGCCATCGCTATCAACGTCGGCGCGAACACCAACGAGCCCGGCTTTCGCGGCCCACTCTTTCCCGACGGCTCCTTCGAGTATATCCCCATTCCCGAAGCGAAACCGACCGCCCAGTCGGTCCCGACCTACGCAGACCTGGATATAGCTACCGACGTGAGTGCTGTCGCCGACCGCCCCGTCCACTTCGACCCCGAGTTCCCCGAAGCCGGTGGCGAACGATACACCTACGGTGACGAACACGGGGTCAAGGCCGGCCCGATATCGACCTTATCGGCCGGCGACTACCTGTTTTTCTACGCGACGCTCTCGACGACCGGGGACACCCCGGCCTGGGCACCGCCTCGGTGGGGTGCCCACGTCGTCGGCCAGTTCAAGCTGGCTCGGGACCCGGTCACCGGTGACGAGTACCGCGCCCTCCCGGCTGACGACCGGGCAGTCTTTGATTCCAATGCACACGTCAAACGGGCTGAATTCGACGCTCGCGTCCTCCTGCTCGGCGATCCCGAGGGCTCGCGTCTCTACGAGACGGTCGTCCCGTTGTCGGCACCGAGTGGCGGCACTGACGCCAACTGGCTGGTCACCGACCGCTCTTCGGACTCCGGGAAAGGACCGTGGTGGCGCCGGCCGATGCGTTTCGACAATGCTGCGACCGAGACGCTTCTCGACCTCGTCGACGCCGATCCCGCTGCTGCTGTCGCTCGGTAGGGTCTGCGACTCCCACAATCCGCCGGCCGGGAGAGTTATCACCGGTGAAAACGTAGTATCAAGACATATGTCCAGACGCGGAGACGCTAGGGCTATGCGCATCCCTACAGGGGTTCAGGGGTTCGATGAACTCGTCCAGGGTGGGTTGCTGCCCAACCGACTTTATGTCGTCAGTGGCCCGCCGGGGAGCGGTAAGACGACGTTCTGTTCGCAGTTCATGACCCAGGGTGCCAAGGAAGGCGAGACCTGCCTCTATGTCACGATGCACGAGACCAAGGCGGAGCTCATGCAGGATATGGCCGGCTACGACTTTGGCTTTGACAAGGCGATGCAGTCCAACGCCGTCCAGTTTCTTAACCTCGTCACTGAGAGCGGCAAGCGGACCATCACCCAGTTCGGGACCGACGGCGGCCTGACCAACCGTCTGGTCTCCTACATCGAACAGAAAGACATTCAGCGCGTGGTCATCGACTCGACGATGCTGCTGCAACACTTCATGAACGATGTCAACAGCGAAATAACGGGCTTTCTCTCGGCGCTGAAACAGACTGACGCGACGACGCTTCTGATCTCGGAGATGACGGACCCCTCTTCTTACAGCGACGAACACTATCTGGCTCACGGCGTCATCTTTTTCCACAACTTCCTGGAAGGCGGGAGCATGACCCGCGGCGTGCAGGTGATCAAGATGCGGGGCACCGCTATCGACTGTGACATCCGCACGATATCGTTTACTGATCAGGGACTGACGGTCCACACTGACGAGACAATCGACGCATGAGCCACTACAATCAGGATTTCGACACTGACTGGGCTTCTCTGGACAAGGAAGACGCCACGACCCGGGCCTACGCTATCGGTGTTGCCGAGCGTCTGGGCGAGTTCAACCGCGAGGAGTTGCACGCCATCTACGACGAGATGGACTCGGCATACCACCGCAGCATCGTCGAACTCGCCTACGAGGAGGGTCGCAACGAGGCGCAGGCAGCGGCCGATCCTGACAACGCCGACGGCGATGCCGTCTGGGCCGAACTGGTCCAGGGCGAAACAGTGACAGTTGACCCCGAGGCCATCCCTGAGCGCAGGCGAGACAGCCTCCCCGACGCACTGGACTCGGGTGAACTGCTCGACCGTCAGGATGTCGACAGCACTGAGACGGTTGAGCGTCCTGACTTTCTCGACCGGTAGTGGGACACTCTGTAACGACCGAGGCTCTCGTCGGTCACATTCTCTCGGCTCGGGAGTTAAGTACAATGGGACCCCACACTAGCCTATGCAGACGCTGTTGCTCGGCCCCGACGACGTGCGCGAGTATGTGGACCTCCCGTCGGTCATCGACGCCGTCGCGGCGGCATTCGCTGCCGACGCTCGTGACAACACGATCATGCCGGCGAAATCCTATATCGATCTCCCCGAGTACAACGGTGACTTCCGGTCGATGCCGGCCTATGTCCACGCCGGCGACTGGGACGCCGCCGCGGTGAAGTGGGTCAACGTCCACCCCGATAATCCGAGCGACCACGACCTGCCGACGGTGCTCGGGACGCTCATCTACTCGGACCCCGAGACTGCCGTCCCGTTGGCGGTGATGGACGGGACCAACCTCACGCGGCTCAGAACGGGCGCTGCGGCGGCTGTCGCGACCGACTACCTCGCGGTTCCCGACGCCGACTCGCTGGGTCTCGTCGGTGCGGGTGTCCAGTCGTACACCCAACTGGCGGCTATCGCATCTGTCCGGGAGATCGAACGGGTCGTTGTCGCCGACCAAAATACGGAAAAACAGCAGGCCTTTATCGACCAGTTCGCGGACCGGTTCGACGTGCGAGCGGGCTCTATTGCCGATGCCGCAGCCTGTGA
>JAQCNK010000362.1 GCA_028275075.1 Haloarcula sp.
CCGATACAGAGTCGTTAGCGGTACTTGACGTACACTGCTGTATCGAGCGTGAGCACGATACGAAGGCTGGCCCGCGGGTCGTCCGCCGGAACGCGGACGACCTGCGGGCCGTGGCTGCTGACAACGGGTTCCAGGACTGGAACAGCGAATACGAGATTGCTGCATTAGGCATCGAGTACCTCGTTCATTACCGCGGCTCGTCGATGATGGCAACCGCGAATCGCTCATCTGTAGAAGTCAGTACTTAGGATTTTCTCGAACCACCGGTCTGTGTTGAGTGTGAGGCTGAAGAAGTTCAGATAGCCCTGTAAGTGGTGTTTTGAGACGCCTCGGAACCGTCGCAACCAGTTGCGAAGGAAGCTGTGGCGGTTCTCACGGCTGTTCGTGTGAGCATCACCGACGACGTAATGTTCGTCGTGATTGATGGCGAGATGGCCATCAATCTCGTCGTACTCGTCAATTCCGTCGTAGATACTGTACTGATCCGTGCAGAGGATCGCTGGATCGTCTTCATCGCCGTATTCGACGATGTCCTCGTCTACGTCTTGGAGATCTTCTCGAACGAGAAACCGAACTCGTCCGTCGCTCCGACGGACGAGTGTCACGACTGGCGGTTTGTCTGACTCGAAGGTGCCGCGTCCCTTTTTTTGAGTCCACGATCACGCGGCTCATCTTGGTCAAGACCCTTCTCACCAGCCACGACGTAGACCTCGTCAGCTTCTCAAACACCGTTGAGATCAAACTCTGGATCGTCGTCAAGAGCGTCTTGGACTTCATGGACGAAGTCCAAGACCGTCTTGTAGGTTCGGTCAAGTTCCTGAGTTATCTCTGCTGTCTTGTCCTCTTCCATCCCTCGAATGATATGGAACATCTCCGCGAGTGAAAGCTTGTGCTCGGAAAATATGGTCTCGGTAAGATCGTTGAAAATGCTGTCACAGTTGTGACAGCGATAGCGTTGAGCGCCCTTTCTCGTCGTCCCCTTCTTGATCGTGTCCGCACTCTCGCAGTGCGGACACGTCACCTCCTCTGGCCATCGCTGCTCACGGAGATACTCCAGACAATCTTCCTTGTCAGGCAAAAAGACCTCGTCCACGCTCTCTCTGCTGACCATCTTGGAGCCAGGTGCGAACTCCACTCACAAAGTATTCACTGCTACAGATGAGCGTCCGAAGATAACGTCGGCACGAGTCCAAATCCCACCTCTCCCAGCGAGGGGATTCTCCTCGAGAAGCGGCCTACCACTCGTGGCGATGGGTGTACTTAGAGCCGCTTGACGACTCTTTCGGGGACTGCTACTGCCTTCACGAACCGATAGCTGATGCTCCGCCGATAGTCGGGGATGGCCGCTATCTCGAAGACTGCGAACCGATGACAGCATTCGAGGCGGTCGGCTCGTCCATCGAGCGGCGACACGGTGAGACCGTCTCTGCCGACGGGCCAAAGCGAAAACACGGACGAACTGGGACTCATACTGTCGGCTGTAACTTCGTGAAGATGCTCGCTACCCCGGGGTGGCGAGATCCGTTCCAGACTTACAGCCGGCAGTATCAGTCTGGCGAGGGACCGTGTGCGACGACCCGACCGAGCGCCACCATTCACCGCGCATACCGGGAGGACCGTGTACGTGCGCGATCACTGGATTGACCGCCCGGGGCCCGACAGCGAAAGCACGGCCTACTGACACGGACCCACAGGGACGGGTCCAACCACCTCGACGAGTTCGGGCCACACGCGTCGATAGCCGGTTGTGCCCGAGAACCGACACCGAGTAGGCGGGTCCCCGACCGCTGTCTGGAGAGCGGTCGAGGCCGACGCCGCCCGTCGCCCCGGACGCCGGTCACGGGATGAGACAGTTCAGCAGCGACCCGTCGAGATGCCCCCGCTGCGGCGCTTTCAGCGGGTGTGAACTATCCTCGCTCTTTTTCTCGGTCCCCGCTTTGAGATCCGATAGTCACAATGGGCGTCTTGGAACGGGCCAAACGCGCTTCAGGGTTGTCGACCCCGGAGACGCTCCGGTACATGTGTCTCGAATGTGAGACTCAGTTCGACGTTCAGCACCACGCCTGCCCGGTCTGTGAGGCATACGACATCCGACGGACCGGCCGTGTTTAATCGCTAGAAGGCGTTGGATCAGGTCGTCAGAGTAAGGGAGTTGAAGCGGGAGACTGCGAAGTGTGCCAACGCTAATCTCCCGCTTCACTGAACGTGTAACCTTCGCAGTCAAAAGAGTTGCCGATGATTGGGACGAACCTGCCGCCCCAGAAGGGGGCGGCGGGTTCACCGACGCAGCGATGATATCAATCCACTGTCTCCGGATTTACCTCGATACGACCTACCGGATGACGATCGACCTCCTGAAAGAAATGCCACAAATATCGCGGGAGATCGGCCTTGAACCGGCCGATCTCCCTCACTATTCGACGTTATGTCTCTCCTTCGATAGAATCGAGATGGCGATTTGCCGGACTCTTCTTCAACAGTCTGCGCAGCTTCACGACACTGGACCTGTTGGAGCAATTGACGCCACGTTCTTCGAGCGCTCGCCTGCGAGCCGCTCGTACTGCAACAAGACGAAGTACGAAGTACAGGACCTCAAAGCCACGAAGCTCGTCGATACAGAGACAAACGTGATCCTTGATTTGCACTGTACAACCACCAGAGAGGGAAGTGACGCCGACATCTGCAAGCAACTCGCCCGCCGCCACGCGGACGAGTTGCAGATCCTCACCGCTGACAGGGGCTACGACTGCACGTGGTTGCGCGAATATCTCCGTGAAGAGCTTGGTCTCCGACCGTTGATCAAGCACTGCATCAACAAGCCCTACGATCACGCCCACAACGCCCGGATTGACGACGAACTCTACCACCAGCGCTCCATGTCAGAAACCGTCTTCTCCTCGGTCAAGCGCTCGCTGGGCGTCGCCCTGCGAGCGCGTGCCTGGTACCGAGAATTTCGTGAGCTTGCACTGATGTGTGCCGTCTACAACATCAAGAAAGCTGCACAACAGGAAATTCCACTCTCCTCAGGCGATTAAACACGGCC